>NZ_DASZBA010000153.1:0-49218 GCF_035944575.1 Noviherbaspirillum sp. | reverse complement strand
GCGATGCCGTCGATGACGCCGATGATGTCGACGATCTTCTTTGCCGACTCATTGATCGAACCCATCGTATCGACCACCTGCGACACCACCGCGCCGCCTTTCGTCGCCACCTCCGATGCCGACGTGGCGAGGCCGTTGGCCTGGCGCGCATTCTCCGCATTTTGCTTGACCGTCGATGTCAGTTCCTCCATCGATGAGGCGGTTTCCTCGAGCGAACTGGCTTGCTCCTCGGTGCGCGACGACAGGTCATGGTTGCCGGCGGCAATCTGACTCGACGCGGTCGCGATGGTCTCGGTGCCGGTGCGCACCTGGCCGACGATGTTGGCAAGGCTATCCCGCATCGCTTTCATCGCGTAGAGCATGCTGGATTGGTCACCCGCCTTGGTCTCGACCGCGACGGTCAGATCGCCGGTGGCAATCTGTGTCGCGATGGCGGCAGCGTAATCCGGTTCTCCGCCGAGTTGTTTCACCAGCGAACGGGCGATGAACAGGGCAAGACACACACCGATTACCACTGCACCGATCAGAAGCGTGATGATCCAGAAACGCGAGCTGTCATACAGTGTATCGCCGCGCCGGCTTGCTTCCTTGCCGCCCTCGATGTTCAGATCCATGATTTTCTGGAGGTTGACTTGCGAACCATCGAACAATTTTTGCGATTCGCCGCGGATCAATGCCTTGGCTTCATCGTTGCGGTTGGCGCGCGACAGGGAAAGTACCTGGGCATGCTGCGTCAGATACTGTTCCCAGTTCTTTCTGAAGTCGTCATACAGCGCACGCTCTTCGGGAGAGGAGATAAGTTTTCCGTATTCGTCCCGGCTTTTCTCCAGTTGCGCCAATACGTCTTTCAAGTCCTTTTCATATTTGGCGAACTCGGCTTCCTGCGTCGACAGGATGTGCTGCAATTCCTTGACCCGGAAGGTCGACATACCGGTATTGATCTCGCCGGCGAACCGAGTGCTCGGCAACCAGTTTTCTTCCATCTCCGTGGATGTTCCGTTGACCTTGTCCAGCTGTACGACGGAAAAGATGCCTAATACCGTGGTCAGTATCAGTACGGCGAAAAACGCCACCAGTAATCTAGTGGCAAGCTTGAGGTGGTTGAACCATTGCATATCGTGTCCCCTATTTCTTAGTTATGTTGTATGGCTGAATTCATTCGGACATGCTTGCGGCTTTATTCCTTTCGACCAAGGACATAGGGCGGAAGCAAACACATGAAACCTGCATCGTCGTCGGTGCGACCGCTGACGCAGTAAGGCGCGGGACATCGGCATTGCTATCGCTTTCCCTGGCGTGCCGTACGGTAGAGATAGCGTGATGAAAACCCTGCTCGCCTGTATGCGAAACGCAGCGGGAAACGCTGGGGGGATGGGACGGGAAAAGAACCGTATCGCTTGACTAACCGGCCTCATGGATACCTTCCGAACCTTGATGAGAGTGTCTGCTCAATCTAACACTCACCCAAAAATTGAACGATCGGAAGATTTTGAGTCAAGCCATATTGCTAAAAAAGCTTGGGTGGTTTGTCCAAAGCAAAGCCGGGTGGATATGGTCTCTTTCTAGGGGAAGGCCCCATGCTACGTCCATGACATCCGTAGCAATGTAGGACAAAGTCGGTACTGAAATATATAAAAAAGGAAGAGGGCAGTACGCAACAGTCTGACGAAATCAGGAACGCCCCGCCTTCGGCAAGCTTCGCACCGACGCATGTTTTTTGCGCCATTGCACCACCAGCTGCTCCAGTTCGGTCAGGGAGTCGATGGCCTGTACGCCTTCCGGCAGGTCCTTCAGGCGGCTGACACCGCTGCCGCCTATCCAGAGCGTCACCGACGGCGGCAGGGCAGCACGCAGGTCCGCGATCGTTTCGGCAATCTCCTGCGGCGGGTACGCTGCGGTAAACGACAAGGCGACCACGTCGGCGGCGGCATCGCGCGCCGCGTCGACGACGTCCTTGGCGGGTGTATTCGTGCCGAGCTGGAGGCATTTGACCTGATGTGCGCTCAGTACCGCCTCCACCATGAGAATGCCGATATGATGGGACTCGCCGGTCAGCGTGGCGGCGACAACCTTCGGGGCTTGAGGTGTATAACGCAATGCGGCCAGCGCGCCGTACAACACCAGATTGACCTGATGCGTGAACAGATGCTCGCCCGCCACCGATAGTTCACCCCTCTGCCAGGCATCGCCGACCGCCTGGGTCAGCGGCGCCAGCACTTCCTTGGCGAAGCGCGGCAATCCGAGGGTATGTAGCCGATGCTGCAAAATATCGCGGAATTCGTCGACTCGCTGCCGGCGCAGCAGGTTCAGCATCGACTCGTACCGGTTCAGCCGCACCAGGACGCCATCGTCGGATGGATGATGCAATTGAAGCTGCGCTTCGCCGCCGCTGAAAATTTTGCCGGGGCGCATGCCCGCATCGAGCATTTCCCGGACAATGCGCAGTTTTTCCACTTGGTGCAATGGATAAACCCGGTCGCCATGCTGGTCCCGCAACGGGCGTGGAAAGCCGTAACGCTTCTCCCAAACGCGCAATGTTTCCTTAAGAATGCCGGTTTCCTGCTCAACGACGCTGATAGGCACCAATTTGTCTTGTTGTAACGCCATATCGATATTCCGGTCTGTGTCGGACATAATGTTCCTCTGATAGCAGACTGACATTCTCTCCGATTATGATGGCAATTTGCGAGACCGGTTCTGACAAATTGCCACAAAACGGTGCTTAAAAAAACGCCCGTGACGAGCACGGGCGCATAAAGGGAGACGTGAAGGTCAGCCGGCCGGTGCCGGCATTTCCATCATGAAACTTGCTGAATGCCTGCCAGCACCCAGCCGCCGGAGCCGGACTGCGGCTTCGACAGATTCCATACTTCGACAAACTGCTCCGCAGGGGCACCTTCCGCCTCCCGAATCAGGCCGCTGAACCTGACGCTGGCAAGATACTCGCCATCGGTGGTCTCGATGCCAAGCAGCTCGGCATCCAGCGAAACCACATCGGTGTGGTTGCCCGAAGCGCCGCGTTCCTGCAACTGCAACCTCATCTCCGCGAACATTTCCGGCGAGGTAAATTCGCGTAGGTCATTGATATCTGCCTTGTCCCAGGCGGCCTGCAGGCGGATGAAGTAGGTTTTCGCATGACGCAGGAAACCTGCGGTATCGAAATCCGCCGGCACGCCGAACGGTGCGGCAGCCGCCCCGGAAGCGTAAGACGCCGACTGCAGTCCGGACGGCTGAGAGAACGATCCCGATCCAGCCGGTGCAGCGGGGCTCACCGGCTCAACCCGCGAACCGATTTCCGGTGTGCGCGCTGCGGGGCCGGCGAAGGCCGGTTCCATGCCACGGCGAGCCATGCCGGCATCACCGTTCTTGCGCCGCATGATCATCCGGTAGATGAAGAACGCCGCTCCTGCGAGCAGGGCGACCATCAGAATGGTGCTGATCATGCTTGCCAGTGCGCCGCCGATACCAAGGTGGGACAGCAACGCACCAAGGCCGAGGCCGAGTAGTGCGCCGCCCAGGATGCCTTTCCATGGGCTGGGCGGTTTGACGGCCGGCGCGGCAGCCGGCGCCTTCTGCGCGGCAGCAGGTGCTGCAGCCTGGTTCTGCTGCATCGGCGCCTGCGGCTGGCGGTTCACGCTCTGCGACTGCTTGCCGAACGATCCGCCGCCGCCAACGCGCTTGGCTTCCGCCTGCGGCACGGCGATGACCGACAGGGCGCTGACTGCGATCATCAATGTGACCAACATCTTCTTCATATTTCCTCCAGTGGTGGGTATGCGTGTGACCGGGATCGGACACGAGCGGTCCGGCCGATTCACAACGGCACCATCATACGCGCGCGCGTCAATTTGAAAAAGCGAAAACGTACGCTTATTCACTTCGTAAAAACCGAAGTTGAAATTTTCTACAGGCCGGGCGTACAGTCGGCGCAACGCTCGATTTCCGGCAATCCGTGGACCAGCTTGTCCTGCAGGTCGCGCAGGGCGGTGCGCAAGCCTTCCTCGATCACGGGATGATAAAACGGCATGTCGAGCATGGACGCGACCGTCATCCGGTTCTGCGCCGCCCATGCCAGCAGATGGGCGAGGTGTTCGGCGCGCGGGCCGACCATTTCGGCGCCGAGAAAGCGGTCGGTTCCGTATTCGCCGTAGACTCGCAGCACTCCCCTGTTCTGCCGCATGACCCGGCTGCGTCCCTGCGACGCGAACCGTACCTCGCCGATCGCAAAGCAGCCCGGCTTCAGCGTGCCGAATGCGCTTCCGGCAATCGCTAGCTGCGGATCGGTAAAACCGATGCCCAGTGGCGCGCGGCGCAAGCCGGGAATCACCTCGGGATACCGGCCGGCATTGTCGCCGGCGATGCGGCCCTGATCGGTGGCTTCATGCAGCAGCGGGCGCTCGTTGTTGACGTCGCCGGCGATGAAGACGGCGCTATCGCCGCAACGCATGGTGAAGGGATCGAAGAGCGGCATGCCGCGCGTATCGAGCTGCAGGCCGCTGTGTTTCAGGTTGAGGTGGTGCAGGTTGGGCGTGCGGCCGGTCGCCGCCAGCACGAAATCGAAGCGCTCGACGCGTTCCACGCCGTCGGCGCCCATGCTCGTGAGGGAAGCCGCATCGCCGTCCGGCGTGGCGGAAACCACCCTGGTCTGCACGCGAAGATCGAGCTCTTCCTTGATGCATTCCACCGCCTCGCTCACGACCGCCGGGTCCGACATATGCGCGATACCGCTGCCGCGGCCGAACACGGTCACGCGCACGCCCAGCCGGTGCAACGCCTGCCCGAGTTCCAGCCCGATCACGCCGCTGCCGACGACTGCGACCGACGCCGGCAGGTCATTCCAGTCGAACACCTCGTCGCTGGTCACCAGCCGCTTTCCGAGCCGGCTCAGCTCCGGCGGCACGTACGGCGTAGACCCGGTGGCGATGACGATGGTGGCGGCATTCACCAGAGTATGGTCGTCGACCTGCAGCCGGCCCTCGGCCACGAACCGCGCATATCCGTGCAACCTGTGTTCGTCGGGAATGCGATGGACGTTATCGACGACGAAGCCGACGAAGCGGTCGCGCTCCGACTGCACCCACGCCATCACGGCCTTGCCGTCGACGCGCACCGGTCCGGGATGGACCCCGAAGCCGGGCGCTTCGGCAACGGCGTGCGCGGCTTCGGCGGCGGCGATCAGCAGCTTGCTCGGCATGCAGCCTACCCGCGCGCAGGTGGTGCCGTAGGGCCCGCCTTCGATCAGAACCACATGCTTGCCGTGCGACTGCGCGGCGCGAAAGGCGGTCATGCCGGCACTGCCGGCACCGATGACTGCAACGTCAACATTGATGGACTTCATGGCTGCTCCAAAGCGGATAAGATGTGCGCGGGGCGCTCGCGATTGTTGGACCGGCTTCCATGGTAGAACAATCCGATACCGCATTTCCTGTTGACGTCATGAAAGCGAAAACAACATGAGCGACATCCTTCCCGACGGCGCATTGTCGACCGTCATCGTTCCTCCGACCCGCGACCTGGGCGACAACTTCACCGTGCGACGCGCGCTGCCGTCCGCACAGCGCCGCATGGTGGGGCCATTCATCTTCTTCGACCAGATGGGCCCGACCGTGCTTGCCGCCGGCAACGGGCTCGATGTCAGGCCGCATCCGCATATCGGCCTGGCAACGGTCACCTATCTGTTCGAGGGCGAGATCATGCATCGCGACAGCCTCGGCAGCCTGCAGCCGATCCGTCCCGGCGAAGTCAACTGGATGACGGCCGGGCGCGGCATCGTGCATTCGGAACGCACGGCGCCGGAATTGCGCAGGCAGGAGGTGCGGCTTTCCGGCCTGCAATGCTGGGTTGCGCTGCCGCGTGAGCATGAAGAGGCCGAGCCGGCATTCGCCCATATCGGCGCGGAGGAATTGCCGGTGGAACAGGGCGAGGGCATCGAGGCGCGCGTCATTGCCGGCAGTTTCTTCGGCAAGACATCGCCGGTGCACACTCTGTCGCCACTGTTCTATGTTGACGTGCAGTTGCAGCCCGGTGCAAGCCTGCCGGTATCGGTCGAGTACAGCGAACGCGCAATCTATCTCGTCAGCGGGCAAATCGACCTCGGCCGTGACGGCGTGTTCGACCCCGGAAGAATGATGGTGCTGAAGGAAGGCGCGCAACTCGTCGTCAGGAATGCCGGCAACGTCACTGCACGCCTGATGCTGCTCGGCGGCGAGCCGATGTCGGAAGCACGTTACATCACCTGGAACTTCGTCTCCAGTTCAGCGGAACGTATCGAGCAGGCAAAAGAGGATTGGCGCAAACGCAGGTTTCCTGAAGTGCCTGACGAAACCGAGTTCATTCCGCTGCCCGAGATCCAGGGAAAGCCGGTGCACTATCCCTGAATCGGCGCGCCGATACTCATTTTTTATGATCCAGCGTTTTCTCGCCGGGGTCTTTTCCTTGCGTCGAATTGTGTTCGATGACGGCATTGATCTCGGCCCCGAACAACAGCACCGCCGCTGATATGAAAAAGTAGGTGAGCAGCACGATGATGGTGCCGATGCTGCCGTAGGTGGCGTTGTAGTCGGCGAAGCTGGTGACGTAATAGTTGAACGCCAGCGAGGCAAGGATCCAGACGATCACGCACAGGGCTGCGCCCGGGCTGATGAAACGGAAGTCCTGTTCGACGTCCGGCGCGACGTAGTACACCACTGCCACTGCCAGTGTCAGCAACACCAGCACCACCGGCCAGCGCAGCCATGTCCACAAGGTCACGAACAGCTGTTCCATGCCAACCTGATGCGCCAGCCATTGCATGGCTTGCGGGCCGATCAGCAGGAAGGCTGCTGCTGCGATCAGCATGGCGGCAATGCCGAGGGTGTACAGGATGGAGAGCGGATACAGTTTCCAGGCGGGACGCCCTTCCTTCACATCATACGCAACGTTCAGCGCATTCATGATCGCGCGTATGCCGGCCGACGCCGTCCATAGTGCGACGATGACGCCGATGGACATCAGGCCTCCCTGCGGCTGTTGCAGCGTATTGATCACATCATTCACGGGACCCATTGCCTGCTGCGGAACGACCGCCTCCGCCTGCTGACGTAACCAATCGAAGAAGTCCGGCAGATGCAGGAAGCCAAGCAGTGCGACCAGGAAAATAATGAAGGGAAAAATTGAAAAAAATACCTGGTAGGACAGCGCCGCTGCGTACGTTGTCATATCGTCGTCAAGGAAGTCCTTGACCGCCTGTTTGAGAATTGTAAGCACGCTTAGTCCGCGCAAACCAGGAATATTCATTGGTATCTCCTTCTTGTTGAACTTCGCAAAGCTGCAAGAAGAATGCCAAATCGTTAAGTCCTGTCTTAGGCAAGTGCAAAAGAGATGGCGCAAGGTGCGACGCATGGAATGCGTTTACCATTTTGCGGTTGTCTTGCGGCCATTACTGCCGCGGGATCGGATCTTTTCCAGGAGGAAATGCATGAAGCAAATTCTGTGGCGTCGCCCGCTGTTGGCGGCAACCTTGTTCTCGATCTTGCCTTCGCTACTGTTGCCGGCGGTGGCGCAGACCACCAAGCTGCGCACGGAAGTCGTTGCGGACGGCCTTGAGAATCCATGGGCGGTGGCTTTCATTGGCGATGGGCGCATGCTCGTTACCGAACGTGCGGGACGCATGCGCGTGGTGGACGCCGGCGGCAAAGTCGGCCCGGCTCTCTCCGGCTTGCCGAAAGTGGATGTCGGCGGACAGGGTGGTTTGCTCGATGTCGTGGTCGACAGCGGCTTCGCGCGTAATCGCACCGTCTATTTCTGCTATTCCGAGCCGTCCGCCGTCGACGGCCAGCCGGGCAATTCCACTGCGCTCGCATCGGCGCGCCTGTCGCGTGATGCAAAGAAGCTGGAGGAGGTCAAGGTGATCTTCAGCCAGAAGCCGAAGTTCAGCAGCAATGCGCACTTCGGCTGCCGTATCGTCGAGAACACCGACGGCACGCTGTTCCTGACGCTCGGCGACCGCTACCAGCGCATGCAGGATGCGCAGACGCTGGATAACCATCACGGCAAAATAGTGCGCGTGAACAAGGATGGCACGGTGCCGGCGGACAATCCATTTGCCCGGAAAAGCCTGGCTCATCGTGGCGCACTGCCGGAGATCTGGAGCTACGGTCACCGGAATTCGCAGGGGGCGACCCTCGGTCCTGACGGCAAGCTCTGGACGCATGAACATGGCGCGCAGGGCGGCGATGAAGTGAACCGTCCGGAAGCAGGAAAAAATTACGGCTGGCCGGTGATCTCGCATGGACAGGACTACGGCGGCGGCAAAATCGGCGAAGGGCTCACCGCCAAGCAAGGCATGGAGCAGCCGGTGCATTTCTGGACGCCGTCGATCGCGCCATCCGGCATGGTGTTTCTGGGCAGCGACCGCTACGGCAAGGATTGGCAGGGAAACCTGTTCGTCGGCGCACTGAAGTTCCGCTATCTCGCGCGGCTTGAACTGAAAGACGGCAAGGTCGTGCGCGAGGAAAAGCTGCTGCAGGACGTCGATCAGCGCATTCGCGATGTGCGGGAGGGGCCGGATGGTTTGCTGTATGTACTGACCGATAACCGCAAGGGCCAATTGCTGCGGCTGCTGCCGAAGTAAGGGAGAACTCGCCCGGACGGGGCATGTCATATCGATAAGGTTTCCGTTACACCATATTGATACGAGGACGGCCATGCACCTGTCGATGCAGCAAAAGAAAGCGGTCAGGACGCCGCTGCTACACAACCGGGTGGAGGCGGTGACGATCACCCATCCGGAGCGCGTCATCGATGCGGCGAGCGGATTGACCAAGCTGGACCTGGCACAGTATTACGCTTCTGTCGCACCGCATATCCTGCCTTTCCTGCGCAACCGCCCGGTGTACCTGCTGCGAGCGCCGGAAGGCATCGATGGCGAGCGGTTTTTCCAGAAGCATCGCGGCCGCATGTCGATTCCCGGCATACGGGTATTTGATCGTTCTCTCGACCCGGAACACGCGCCGCTGATGGCCGTGGAATCGGCCCATGCGCTGGCGGGCGTCGCGCAAATGGGCGGCATCGAACTGCATGTCTGCAGCGCAACCGCCGACCGTATCGACCGGCCCGACTGCATGGTGTTCGATCTCGACCCGGACGCCGATCTTCCATGGAGCGCGATCGCGGAGGGCGCTCGGCACACCAGGGCGCTGCTGGATGAACTCGGCCTGCGAAGCTTTCTGAAGACCAGCGGCGGAAAGGGGTTGCATCTCGTCGTACCGCTGGCGCGCAGGCACGACTGGGATGCGGCGACGGATTTCTCCAGGGCGGTCGCGCAGCATCTGGCGAGCACTCTGCCCGACCGGTTCACCGCGACCATGGGCAATGACAACCGCGACGGAAAAATCTATATCGACTACCTGCGCAACCAGCGGCATGCCAGTACCGTCGCGCCCTACTCGGTGCGTGCGCGGCCGGGACTGCCGGTGGCGACGCCGCTCGCCTGGGAGGAACTGGACAAGGTCCGGAACGCGTCGATGTGGAATATCAGCACCCTGCCGGATCGTCTCGCCGGTCTGACGCACGATCCGTGGGAGGACTACTTCAGCACGCGGCAACAATTGACCGCGTCGATGAAAAAGAAAATCGGCATGAAGAAAAAATAGTACGCCGCAATGCAGTGAATGCATGGCGGCGCAATGGCCCGATCCGAATGGGAGAGAGTAATTTCCGTCTATGTGGCCCGCTGCGGATCAGCTGCCACCAGCAGGCTGCAGCGCACCTTTTCCACCAGCAGCGAATCGGTCGACCCGCGCCACCAGCGCAGCGAGAAGGGCTTGTGACGGGAGTGGCCGAGAATCACGAGATCGATGCCGGCGCGATTGACCATGTCGGCGATCACGGTGACCGGTTCGCCCACTTCGAGATGCGTGATGACCCTCAGGCCGGCTTCCATCAGCAGCTCCCTTCCGGTCGCGAGCACCGATTCCATTGCCTTGCGCTCGGCCTGCTCCTCCTCCACATTGAGGACCGCCGCTGCCACGAATTCGCCCGCCAGCAGCACCGGCTGCGGCATCACGACCGCAAGCAGATGAATCTCGGCCGACGGGCCCGGCGACAGGCGGATGCACTCCTGCAGGGCGAAGCGGCTTTCGGGCGTGCCGTTATATGCAACCAGGATTTTGCGGTACATGGTTTCCTCCTTATCAGCGATGAAACAGCGACGACACCTTCAAATAACTCACCCTACCTGGACAGCGCCTTTTCGATATCGGCCGCCATGCCTTTGTCATCCGGGGTCACGCGACTCGGATAATGGCCGGCAACCTTCCCGTTGCGGTCGATCAGGTACTTGTGAAAATTCCATTTCGGCGCCGTGCCGGTTTCCTTCGCCAGCGTGGCATGCAGCGGATTGGCGGCCGGACCGGTGACGGAGGTCTTGGAAAACATCGGGAACTTGACGCCGTAGGTATTGAAGCAGAGGTTGGCAATGTCCTTGCTGTTGCCGGGTTCCTGGTTGCCAAAGTCGTTGGAGGGAAATCCCAGCACCACCAGCCCTTTCGGGCCGTACTTCGCATACAGTTTTTCGAGGCCTTCGTACTGGCTGGTGAAGCCGCAGTAACTCGCGGTATTGACTACCAGCAGCACCTTGCCCGCGTACTGGCACAGGTGCTGCGGTGCTTCATCCTGCAGCCGGTTGAAGCGCTGGTCCAGCAATGCCGGGCAGGCGGCTTGCGCATGGGCCATGCCGCCGAGACCGGCCAACAGCGCAAGCATGACGACGTGCTTTTTCATGATCAGTTCCATCGCCCCGACGCGCCCGCGACGCTGTAGCGTCCCGCGCCGAGCAGCGCCACCGCAATGGCGGAAGCGAGGTAGAAGCCTTGCAGCTCCAGTGCCCAGCCGCCGGTCTTTGTCATGCTGAATAATTCGCCGGTATGCACGAGCAGGATGGCGACCACCATATTGATCGCAACGACGAGGGCAGCCGGCCTGGTCCAGACGCCGAAGAGGATAAGTAGCGGCGCGATAACTTCGCCGACGTACACGAGATAGCCGAGTTCCGCCGGCAAACCTGCCTTGGCGAGCATTCCGGTGATGAAACCGACGCCGCCGAAGATTTTGGAGACGCCGTGGAACAGCAGCAATACCGCCAGCACCACCCGCAGAATCAACTTGCCCAGATCGTCCGAGGAACCGGAACTGCCGTATGTCCTTGCCACCATGAGAAGCTCCTGTGTAGGTTGGGTTGCCGTATGGTTGAGTCAGCCGCTATCTTAGAGTGTGTGTTGATACTTCTGCAAGCCGCACCGCCGCATACGGACATAGATCAAACCGGCGCGGTTTTTCCTGTCATCCCCTGCCGATGTAAGGCATTTTCGTCGCCATGACCGTCATGAACTGCACATTGGCGTCCAGCGGCAGGCTGGCCATGTACAGCACCGCGCGGGCGACATGGTCGACATGCATCGTCGGCTCCGGCTCGATGCTGCCGTTGGCCTGCAGGATGCCGCGCCCCATTCTTGCCGTCATGTCGGTCGATGCATTGCCGATATCGATCTGTCCGCAGGCGATGTCGTACTTGCGGCCATCGAGGGACGTGGCTTTCGTCAGGCCGGTGACGGCGTGCTTGGTTGCAGTATAGGCGGAGGAATGCGGACGCGGCGCATGGGCGGAAATCGACCCGTTGTTGATGATGCGCCCGCCGCGCGGTTGCTGATCCTTCATCAGCCGGAATGCCTCCTGGGTACACAGGAAGACGCCGGAGAGGTTGATGTCGACCGCCGCCTTCCATTGCTCGTAGGGCAGTTCCTCCAGCGACACCGGCGCGGCGAACACGCCGGCGTTATTGAACAGCAGGTCGAGCCGACCGTAGGCATCCCGCGTGGCGGCGAACAGCGCTTTCACCGATGCCGGATCGCTGACGTCGGTCGGCACCACCAGTGTGCGTTCACCGGCAGGGTCGCCCTGCTGCGCGGTTTGTTCCAGCGCATCCCTGCGCCGGCCGGCCAGCACGACCGAATAGCCTTCCTTCATCAGTGCAAGCGCCACATGCCTGCCGATGCCCGACCCGGCGCCGGTGACCAGCGCGATATTGTTCGAAGCCATTGATGTCTCCTTGAAGAATTATGTGCGACGGATGTTGACCAGGATCACGCCGGTCATCACCAGCGCCGCGCCGGCCGCGAAACGGGCGTCGATCGGATCGTTCAGCAGCAGCACGCCGAAGCCGACGCCGAACAGCGGCGTCATGAACGAAAACACGGTCAGGCGCGACGCCAGGTAGCGGCGCAGCATCCAGAACCATAGCAGGAAGCTGAGGAAAGCGATGATCACCGACTGGAAAAACAGGCTGGCCCAGACCACGCCGGTCATGGTGACGGAAGCACCCTGGCCGAGGGCGAGCGCCACGCCGGTCATCACGATGCCGCAGACGCCGAGCTGGTAAAGCAGGGTTGCAGTCGGCGGCGCTTCCGACAGCGCGGAGCGGCGTATCCATACGGTGGTGGCGCCCCAGAACGCGCCGCCCATGACACCCAATGCGTCGCCGATCAGCATGTGTGTCCAGTCCCGCCCCTGGACTGCAAAACCGCCGGAGAACGCCACCGCGATGCCGGCGAACGCCGCCAGCACTCCGGCCCATTGCACCGGGCCGAGACGCTCGCCCGGCACCAGCCAGTGCAACCCCAGCACGGTGAAGACCGGCGCGGTGTAGAGGAATACCGACATGTGCGAGGCGGTCGTGAATTCCAGTCCGGCGGCAACGCAGATGAACTCGATTGCGAACAGCATGCCCGCGATGATGCCGGGGCGCAATGTGGCGGCTTTTAACGAGCCGCCGCCGTGCCACCAGATGACGACGCACACGAGCAAGGCCGCAATGGCTGAGCGCAAGCCGATCTGCATGATCGCGCCCATGTGCGGCAAGGCAAGTTTGACCGCGACCTGCTGCAATCCCCAGAACACGCAAAGGCCCAGCATCAAGGCAACAGCGGAGGCATCGAGCGGCTTGCGTTCCATCATCGTTCTTCCATGTAAAGGTGAGCGGCTATTGTAAGCGGTGGCGACGATTTGCATTTCCCGTCGGATACGCGCAAGCAGAAAGCCGATTTAGTTATGAACCAGTGGGCAAGCCCGGTCTCTAACCTTGGTATTTCGACATATAAATCCGGAGAAAAAGTGATGAGTGAAAAAAGTATCGATGCCGTCGAACTGCTTGTTTCCCAGCACCGCGCCATGGAGGCGCTGCTGAAGAAAGTTGCGGAAAGCGACAATCGTGAAGAGAAAAAGACGCTGTTTGCCGAAGCCGGCGATCATCTCGCAACGCATATCAAGTCGGAAGAAGAGCTGTTCTATCCGGCCGTCAAGGCAGCCCGCAACGAGGACCGCCTGCTTGAATCGCTGGAGGAACATCTGTCGCTGAAGCGGCTGCTGGCCGACCTGGTGGCGTTGGATCCGGACGATAAAACCTTCGAGGCCAAGCTGCAGGTGCTGACCGAGCAGGCGGAACATCATCACAAGGAAGAGGAAGAGCACCTGTTTCCGGAAGTGCCGAAGCTGATGAGCCAGGAGCAGCGCGAAGCGCTCGGACGTGAAATGCTGGCCTTGCAGAATAACCTCGATCGACAGGGCGATCCGCGGGAAGCGGTGGTCAATGAGACCGGTTCCGCGGCACCGCTCGACTAGGATGCGGGCGCGCATGCGCCTGATGCATCGAAAGGAGCAATGATGAAACCTCTACTGCTCAGCGTGATTGCGGCATGTTTTGCCGTCACGGCCCATGCGCAGACCGGCATGCCGGCCAAACCTCCCGGTTCGTCGCTGCCGACACCCTCCGAACCGGGCATGCGCAGCGCGCCGGATTCCTCGATGTCATCGGGAGGGAAGTCGGGCATGGTGGTGGAGCCGCCAAGCACCGGCACCGCCAAGGACATGGTGAAAACGCCGACAGCGCGCATCGATCCGGAAATCAACGAGGCAACCGGCGACATCGACCGGAAGAGGCGCGAGGAATTGCAGGAAAAGCGCAGGCAGGACAAATCGAAAATGCCTGCGCAATAAGGCTACGGAAACAGGACCATGCGTTGCGCCTTTTTCTGCCTGCTGATGTCGCTTTCGGCAGCAGCCCATGCGTGGCCGCCACACCAGGCGCTTTCCCCTGCCGCGCCAAGCGTGCGGCCGGTGAATGACATGGCGCTCGAGGCCGAGCCGCCGGCGGCCGGTGCGCCGGTCAGCCCGGAAATGGAAAAGAAAGTGCGGATGTTTCTGGATCGATTCGTCGATCCCGACAAGACGCCCGCCGAGCAGGCCGCATTGTTTGCCGAGGAAGCGGAGTACTACGAGCAGGGCGTGGTCGGCAAGAACGCGATCCGCCGAGATGTCGAACGCTATGTGAAGCACTGGCCGCACCGCAATTACCAGGTGTCGGAAATCTCGTACATCAACCCGGACCCGATGTCGAAGGACCGGGTATTCGTCGCCTACACCATCGATTTCGAAGTCGCCAACCGCACCCGCACGATCAGGGGAAAGGCGAACTACGGCGCGGTGATCAACAATCTGAGCGATGAACCCAAGGTCGAAGCGATCAAGGAGAGGGTCACCCGGAGAAAGTCGGGAACGTCGGAGTAGGTTGGCTCGGTATGCTGCTGAAAAGCGACTGCGAGCGCCGATGTGGACACGCTGCTACGACAGTGTCCTTGTATTTATCGCCACCCGCTCGACCAGCATCTGCCCCAAATCCGCAGTGAGCTTGGACGCGACACGATCAAGCGCAGACTGAATCCGGGCCAGCAATGCATCCAGATATCGATCAGCTTCTTCCGGATCGAGGAAACCGAAGCGAATGGCGTCGCCCAGAATCGCTGCGCGTGTAATGACGTTCGCGCCTGATGACAATTGCAGGGTCAGAGACTTTGGCGTTTCCTCCAGGTTCGGCACCACGTCGAAAGCCGGCGACAGCCGCCATCGCTGTTCGCGCGGATTGAATACGACTGCATGATTCCTGGGATGGTCGTCATCGTTTCCAATGACGGCATTGAACACCATCCGGCCGAACAATTCCTTGCGGTCCTCGTCCGGCGCGCCGATCCGGCGGAGTTCCTCCGCAAGCCGCGGGTAACTCCAGCGACTCGCCTCTGCCTGGGATGCTGCGGGATATTCAGTCTGCAGCAGTGACGCGCCACTCACTGCCATCCGGCGCCGGTCGCCGTCTCTGTCAAAGCGCAATATGCGAACCACGCTCAGGCCATCGCCCAGGCGATGAAGCACTGTTTTAGCGAAGTTAAGTCCTGCCAGTTCGCCGCACTCATGCGAGACATGTTCAAGCAGCGGGATATCAGCAATATCCGTGGGCAGGTAAGGCTTGACGAGCCAGAATGTTTCCCCGTCTTGAATTGTGGCCTTGGGACGCGCGCCACCTAGGCTCGGCGTGGCGACCAGACGCTTTCGCAGTTTCGCATCGATCGGCGGACGACGTTCGGCGATGGCAAGCAATTCTTGCGATAGTGCTTCAAGTTGTGGCAGGCGAGGGCTCTTCAACTTGTCGACCGACGGGGTCTTCGATGTGCCGAAAGCCAGGGCACCCCACCGGTCCGCATTGCTTGCCAGGAGCAGGTAACGCGATTCATGTGCGTCGGTTGGCAGTTGATGCGCCTTTTGAAGAAGCGATTTTCCCCATGCGTCGGGATTGGCATCCCGCAGCACATCATGCAGGCCGCCATAGCGCGGTGCGACGTAATCATGCCCGGCAATAAGAGGCAGATTGACCGGATCGACTGACCACGACAATCCGGCCTCGACATAGCTTGGCGCATAAAGAAAGGTGCCGATACCGCCTTCCCTGTCCAGGCGATACCGGCCGACAGTCACCCACTCGCCATTGTCAGGCCGCTGCAAATAAACGTAGATGGGTTTAGAAATGATCGTCGATGTCATGCGCATGCCTGATGCGAACCCGCTTGTTTGTGTTTGGCGAATGCAGCAAATGGCCGGGAAGCGAAGGCGCTGCCATTTCCAGCGCGCCCAGTATCATCAGGGCCGAAAGATACAGGCCTGCCCCTGCACCCGGATCGCCTTTTTCAAGCCGACGCAGCGTGGTATGCGTTATGCCCATCCGCGCACAGAGATCGCTGACGCGAACTTTTTGCTCAAGGCGCAAGGTTCTGATGCACGCTCCCCAGGTTTGGAGGCGCTCGGTGACGAGCGAGGGGACTTCATCGGCCTGCAAGCCCTTGTTGGGCATGATCGTCTCCCGGCGAGGTTAAATATAGATGCTCGATTATGGGGTCTAACGGAGCATCCATCAACCAAAATCCAGGGTAAATACCTAACATAGATGCTCTTTTATGCGATTTAAAAGAGCATCTATGTTAGGTATTGGGTCCCCGGCCGTTTCTGGCAAATGCGACGTCTGGAGATTTATGAGGCGTGGAACCAATGCGTCAGGCGACGTATTCGGTCGTCATGTCACCCACCTTCGGGGCGGAAGCGCACTGCATTCGTGCGCTTCCGTCCGGATTGTATTTACTGCGCCACCCGCTCGGAAATATAGGCCAGCGCTTCATCGATCTGGTCGATCAGTACCAGGCACAAATCGCCCGGCGCCAGGCTGGCGAGCGCCGTGTCGATGGCCTTGAACTCGCCCTGGATTTCCTTGATCGACGTCGTGCGCGATGCATGGCTAAGCCCTTCGCGCAGCAGGCCGATCACTTCACCGTCGGCGCGGCCGCGCTGGCATTGGTCTTCATACAGGATCACTTCATCGAATGCATCGCCGAGAATTTCGGTCTGGCGGGTCAGGTCGATATCGCGCCGGTCGCCGGCGCCGCTGATGACGACCGAGCGGCGGTGGGCGGGCACGCTGTCGATGGCCCGCACCAGCGCTTCGATCGCGTCCGGGTTATGCCCGTAGTCGGCGATCACGGTGGCGCCGCGATAGGAAAAGAGATTGAACCTGCCCGGCGCGCTGCGCACATCGCTGACGAACGTCGCCAATCCTGCGCGTATGGTTTCCCATGGAATGCCGAGCGCCCACGCCGCTCCGATGGCCGCCATCACATTCTCGACCTGGAAGCCGATCGCACCGTTGTGGGTGATGGGAATGTCGGCCAGCGCCACGCGATGCTCGCGCCTGCCAACCGATGCGACGATCACGTTGCCGTCGACGTACAGCACGCGGCGTCCCTGCGCCTGCTGGGTGAAGATGACCGGATGATGCCGGTCGCGGGCAAAGAAGGTGATGGAACCGGGACAGGATGGCGCCATATCGACCACCATCGGATCGGCCGCATTGAGCACCGCCATGCCTTTCGGCGCGACGTTGTGCACCACCACCCGCTTCAGCACGGCGAGGTCTTCGACGGTGTTGATGTAATTCAGTCCGAGATGATCGCCCACGCCGATGTTCGTCACCACCGCGACATCGCAGCGGTCGAAGCCGAGGCCTTCGCGCAGGATGCCGCCGCGCGCGGTTTCGAATACCGCCGCGTCGACGTCCGGGTGCAGCAGCACATTGCGTGCGCTGCGCGGGCCGCTGCAATCGCCGGTGTCGATACGCTGATGATTGACATAGACGCCGTCCGTGCTGGTCAGGCCGACGCGGTACTTGTTCTTTTCGAGGATATGGGCAATCAGTCTCGCGGTGGTCGTCTTGCCGTTCGTGCCGGTGACCGCCACCACGGGAATGCGGCCATCGTCGCCGTCGGCGAACATGTTGGCGATGATCGCTTCACCCACCGGGCGTCCCTTGCCGTAGGACGGCTGCAAGTGCATGCGCAGGCCGGGTGCGGCGTTGACTTCAACGATACCGCCGCCCTGCTCTTCCAAAGGAAGAATCACGGTTTCGCACACCAGGTCGACGCCGCAGATATCAAGACCGACGGTTTGCGCCGCTTCCACCGCGCGCGCCGCCATTTCCGGATGCACATCGTCGGTGACGTCGGTCGCGGTGCCGCCGGTGGAAAGGTTGGCATTGTTCCGCAAGGCCACCAGCGTGCCCTTGGAGGGAATGCTGCTGACGCTGTAGCCATGCTTGGCCAGCGTGGCGAGCGCTATATCGTCGAGCCGGATCTTGGTCAGCGAGGTGGCATGGCCTTCACCACGGCGCGGGTCGCGGTTGACCTGCTCGATCAGCTCGCCGATGGTGTGCTGTCCGTCGCCGACCACCTGCGGCGGGGCGCGCCGGGCGGCGGCAACGAGCTGATCGCCGACCACCAGCAGGCGGAAGTCATGGCCGCTGATGCAACGCTCTACGATGACGTCGGAACAGATGGTGGATGCGACCGCAAACGCGGCTTCCACTTCTTCGCGAGTCCTGATGTTGACTGCGACGCCCTTGCCCTGGTTGCCATCGCGCGGCTTCACCACCACCGGGCCGCCGATCTCCTGCGCGGCCTGCCAGGCTTCCTCCGGCGTCGTCACCGACCTGCCATGTGGCACCGGCACGCCGGCCGCGTGCAGCAATTCCTTGGTCAGGTCCTTGTCCTGCGCGATCGATTCCGCGATGGCGCTGGTGCTGCAGGTTTCAGCCGCCTGGATGCGGCGCTGCTTGCTGCCCCAGCCGAACTGCACCATGCTGCCTTCGGTCAGCCGCCGGTAGGGAATTCCGCGTGCGACCGCCGCCTGCACGATGGCGCCGGTGCTCGGCCCGAGCCGCACGTCCTCGTCCAGTGACTGCAACCGGTGCAATGCCGGCTCCAGCTCGAAAGGCGTATTCTCCTGCGCGCTGCGGATCAGCGCTTCGGCAAACTCGAACGCCAGCCTGCCGACCGCTTCTTCGGTGTATTCGACAACGACCTGGTACGTGCCGCGATCGACTGTCTCCACCACGCGGCTGAAGGTCACCGGGCATCCGGCCTGAGCCTGCAATCCGAGCGCCGCCGATTCGAGCACGTGGGCCAGCGAAAACGGATGGTCGGGGCTGGACGGCTCCAGGAAGCGGATCTCCGGAAAGCGGGCCCGCAGCCGTGTTTCGAAATCCGGCAGGCGCGTGATGTCCCGTTCGTCATCGGTGCAGGTCACGATCGCCTCGATCGACGTGTGCCGGCTCCAGAGATTAGGTCCGCGAAGGGCCCGGATGCGTGTGATTTCCATGAACTTGTATCCTCTGTTGCGCGCGTGGACAGGATGCTTTCGCAGGGGGCCTGACCCTTGGGCGTCTTGTTTTATTTTGTTGGTTTATTAGGGCAGGCGGCGATATACGCTTTGTGTCGCTTCTTTCCCGCAGGCGCCCTGCAAGGAAGAAGGGGCTTTTTCTATCCCGGAATAAATTTCGAGCCTGCCGGATTTTTCGAAACTCAAGCCACCGCCACCGCCTCCGCGTTGACGCCAAACTCGACACTTTTCACCCCCGCCCGAACCAGTTCCAGCGCAATTCCCAGCGCCCACGCCGCGCCGACTGCGGCCAGCATGTTTTCGGTCATGTGAGCGCGGTGCGCCGGTTCCGCGGCAGCGATGGCGCCGATCTCCGCCAGGTCGATCAGCGGCACTTCGGCGGCGCCTGCGGCCAGCACGATGCCACCGTGGCGCACGAACACCGCGCGGCCGCCTTCCTTCCTGTGGCGCGCTACGACCGGGATTTCAGGCGACAGGCCGAAGAAGATCACACCGCCGTCGCACAGCGATGCAAGTTCGGCCACCCGCGCATCCGCCGCGTTGAGCACTGCCACGCCGTCGGGGAGCACCACGTCGACCTGGGTGCGGACGACCTTGCCGGCCATCTGGTCGGCGTCGTCGATATGCCAGTCCGGCAGGCTGGCCTTTGGATCGATATTGGTCACCACGCCGACCTGGCAGCGGTCGTAGCCGAGGCCTTCGGCGAGGATGGCGCGGAACCCGGTCTCGACGACCGCGGCATTGATCGCGCGGTTCGTCATAATGCGGCGTGCAGTCTGCCAGTTGGCGCCGTCGCCGCGCTCGACCTGTCGACCGCGCAAGAAGAAACCATCGCTGCATCCGAGACCGACATGGGCGCCGTGCAGGTGCAGCAGGCGAGCTACCAGATGCGCCACCATGGTCTTGCCGTGGCTGCCGGTGATGCCGACGACGGGAATGCGGCCGTCGTCGTCGCCCGGAAACAGATGATTGACGATCGCCTCGCCGACCGGGCGCGGCTCGCCGTCGGCCGGTTTCAGGTGCATCAGCAAACCAGGGCCTGCATTGGCCTCGACGACCGCGCCGCCCTGTTCGTCGAGCGGACGGGATATATCTTCGGCCACGAGGTCGACACCGGCGATGTCCAGTCCGACGATGCGGGCCGCCAGCGCTGCGGCTGCGGCTACGCTCGGATGGACGAGGGGAGTGACATCGAAAGCGACGTTTCCGTTGCGCTGCACAAGAACCTGTCTGCCGGCTTCCAGCACCGTTTCCGGTGTGAGTCCCTGGCGCGTCAGTTCCAGCAGCACCGCCGGATCCTCATCGATCAGCACCAGATTCAGCGGGAATTCCTCGGTGGTGCCGCGGCGCGGATCGGTATTGATCTGGGTGTCGATCAATTGAAGAATGGTCGATGTGCCGTCGCCCGTCACGGTGGCAATTTCGCCTCGCGCCGCCGCTACCATCTTGCCGCCCACGACCAGCAGCCGGTGTTCGTCGCCGGGAATGAAGCGCTCGACGATAACTTCGCTGCCTTCTTCCTCGGCCAGCCGGTAGGCCGCCTCGATCTCTTCGCGCGTCGTCAGATTGGTCGATACGCCGCGGCCATGGTTGCCGTCGGACGGTTTCACCACGACGGGCACCCCGATATCCTGCGCTGCTTCCCAGGCATCGTCGATATCTGACACGATGCGGCCTTCCGGCACCGGTACGCCGCAGGAGCGCAGCAGGCTCTTGGTCAAATCTTTGTCACTGGAAATACTCTCGGCGATGGCGCTGGTCTGATCGGTTTCCGCGGTCCAGATGCGATGCTGGCGGGCGCCGTAACCGAGCTGGACCAGGTTGCCGCTGTTCAACCGCAGCGAAGGGATGCCCCGGTCGGCGGCGGCATCGACGATGCAGGCAGTGCTTGGTCCGAGGCTGACGGACTCGGCGATGTCGCGCAGCCGGCTTACCGCGTCGTCCACGTCGAAAGGCCGGTCCTCGATGCCTGCCATCACCATGTCGCGCGCCATCACAAGGGCTGCGCGGCTGACTTCCTCATAGCGCGCCCGTACCGCCACCTTGTAGACACCCGGCGTGGAGGTTTCGCGTGCCTTGCCGAACCCGGTCTGGACGCCGGCCAGGTTTTGCAATTCGATCATCACATGTTCCATGATGTGCGCCGGCCAGGTGCCTTCGCGCAGCCTCTGCAGGAACCCGCCACGCTCGCCGACGCCGCACCGGTGCTCCACCAGCGAGGGCAGCCAGGCGGTCAGGCGTTCATAGAAACCGGGGATTGTGTTGGACGGCGACGCTTCGAGCTCACCGATGTCGACCCAGGCTTCGAGGACCGGACGATAGGTCCAGATATTCGGCCCGCGCAGCGAGACCACATTGATGATCTCAATGGATTTTTTATTCATTTGACGTGTGAAGCTGAGGATTGGACTTGTGGACGACGAGTCGCTTTGAATTGAAGTTATGTCTGTCTTTAACGCGCCAACGGCGGGATGGTTTACTGATCGGCTGCAAAAATTATCTTACGGAATCAAATTCGGGCAAACAACAACATCGTAAGCGCCTGTATCTGGCTTGTAACGGAATATGCGGCGGTTAACGGCAGCGGTAATCGGTATACTTGCCGCCACAGCGAATCCTCCAACGGCGACGCGAAATTAACTTCTTGCAAACAGAATTGTTTGCCGTTTCGAAATCATCAGCCGTTTCAATGAAAACCGAATTTTCCGAAGTACCGCCGCAAAGGCAAATGATACCTGCTTCATGGCAGACCGATGTGCAGGCGCATCTCCAGCCAGGTGAGAACGTACTCGCCTGCCTGGAACTCGACCTCGACCTGCAGCTGCGTTTTTCCGCCGGCATTGTCGTTGTGACAAATTCGAGGCTCTTCACGAAAACCGCCGAATCCGCCGGCTGGCAGGAATGGCCGTATCGCCCGCATCTGTCGCTCGTTCACCACGATCACGCCGGCGTCGGCACGCTCGAGCTGCACGACGAAACCCGTCGCCTTGCCGCCTGGCGCTATACCCTGGGGCATAACCCGGATGCGCTGCGCCTGATCGGGCAGTTCGAGCAACAGTGCACGGCGGCGGTCGCCGGCCGTCCGGTGGTGCCGCCTGCCGATGCAACCTGTCCGAGCTGCCACGCGCCGCTGCCGCCCGACCAGGAGGAATGCCAGATCTGCGTGCGCGAGCTGCACACGCCGCCATCGACCTGGACCTTATTCCGGCTGTGGCGCTTCGCCAAGCCGTACAAGGGGCAACTGATCCTCGGCTTCCTGCTGACGCTGGCATCGACCGCCGCCACGCTGGTGCCGCCCTATCTCACCATGCCGTTGATGGACAACGTGCTGATCCCGTACCAGAACGGCCAGTCGATCGACGTCAACCTGGTGGTGCTCTACCTGAGCGGCCTCTTCGGCGCGGCCTTGCTGGCATGGGTGCTCGGCTGGGCGCGCACCTATATCCTCGCGCTGGTGAGCGAACGCATCGGCGCGGACCTGCGCACGACCACCTATGAGCATTTGCTGAAATTGTCGCTGGAGTATTTCGGTGGCCGGCGCACCGGCGACCTGATGACGCGCATCGGATCGGAGACCGACCGCATCTGCGTATTCCTGTCGCTGCACCTGCTGGACTTCGCCACCGACGTGCTGATGATCGGCATGACGGCGGTGATTCTCATATCAATCAATCCCTGGCTGGCGCTGGTGACGCTGCTGCCGCTGCCGTTCATCGCCTGGATGATCCATGTGGTGCGCGACAAGCTGCGCCACGGCTTCGAGAAAATCGACCGGGTGTGGGCGGAAGTCACGAACGTATTGGCCGACACCATTCCCGGCATCCGGGTGGTCAAGGCGTTCGCCCAGGAAAAACGCGAAGCGGTCCGCTTCCGTGAAGCCAATGCGCATAACCTGGTAATCAACGACCGTGTCAACAAGGTATGGTCGCTGTTCTCGCCCACTGTCACCTTCCTCACCGAAATCGGCCTCTTGGTCGTCTGGGCTGTCGGCATCTGGCAGATCTCGCAGGGCATGATCACCGTCGGCGTGCTGACCGCTTTCCTTGCCTATATCGGCCGCTTCTACACCCGTCTCGACTCGATGAGCCGCATCGTATCGGTTACGCAAAAGGCCGCCGCCGGCGCAAAGCGCATCTTCGACATCCTGGATCATGTCTCCAGCGTGCCGGAGCCTGCCAATCCGGTCCGGATGGAGCGTGTGCAGGGGCACATCCGGCTGCGCGACATCGGCTTCCGTTACGGTAATCGCGCGGTGCTGCGCGGCGTCGACCTGACCATCCAGCCCGGCGAAATGATCGGCCTGGTCGGTCACAGCGGCTCCGGCAAGAGCACGCTGGTCAACCTGATCTGCCGCTTCTACGACGTGTCGGAAGGCGCCATCCTGGTCGACGGCGTCGATATCCGTTCGCTGCGCGTCGCCGACTACCGCCGCCACATCGGCCTGGTGCTGCAGGAACCCTTCCTCTTCTTCGGCACCATCGCCGACAACATCGCTTACGGCAAGCCGGGCGCGAGGCGCGAGGAAATCATCGCCGCCGCGCGCGCGGCGAATGCGCATGAATTTATCCTGCGCCTGCCGCACGGCTACGACTCGATGGTGGGCGAGCGTGGCCAGACCCTGTCCGGCGGCGAGCGCCAGCGCATCTCGATTGCCCGCGCATTGCTGATCGATCCGCAGTTGCTGATTCTCGATGAAGCGACCTCGTCGGTGGATACCACGACCGAGAAGGAGATCCAGAAGGCGCTCGACAACCTGGTGCGCGGCCGCACCACGATCGCGATCGCGCACCGTCTGTCCACGCTGCGCCGTGCCGACCGGCTGGTCGTGCTCGACAAGGGACAGATCGTCGAAGTCGGTCAGCATGATGAATTGATGGAGCGGCAGGGCGCGTACTACCGGCTCTACCAGGCACAGGCGCGCCAGGCGGAGGACGAGGCGGCCGGGCTGGTCGAAGGCCAGCCGGAATGGAGTGAGAGCATCGCATGAATGATTTCCGATTGACCCGCAATGCGTTCGGCAAACTGGTATTCACCTCGGCCGACGGCAGCCTGACGCATGAAGGCGTGGTGCCGGTGCGCGCCTTCCCGATTGCCGCGCCCGACCAGGGCATCTCCCTGGTGACCGTCGACGGCCATGAACTCGCATGGATAGACCGGCTGGCCGATCTGCGCAGCGAGCTGCGGGATCTGCTGGAAGAGGAACTGGCGAACCGGGAATTCCTGCCGCAGATCAGCCGCATCGTCGCCGTGTCGACATTCGCCGTCCCGAGCCGCTGGCAGGTGGAGACCGACCGCGGCAATGCGGCGTTCATCCTGAAGGGCGAGGAAGATATACGGAGGGTGGCGCACTCGACGCTGCTGATTGCAGACAGTCATGGCGTGCAATACCTGATCCGCGATCTGGAGAAACTCGACAAGGCCAGCCGCAAGCTGCTGGACCGGTTTCTATAGCTGCAATACTTCAGTGCGGCGCCGCCTGGCCGGGGTGCCGCCAGGTTGGCCGCGCTGTCCGGCGCTCCTTGTTGCGAGGGCGCCCGACAGCGAAAGAAGCGCTTCAATAAACGGATTCCGCGTCAGCAGGAATCAGCGCAATCAGGAGCGGGCGTACACCAGCACCAGCCGCTTCGACTTTTCCACGGAAGGCCGTGCCGCCGCAACCGGACGAGGCATGCTCTCGTCCTTCATATTCAATGCCGTCTGCAATATGTCGAGCATGATCGCCCGTGCCTCGTCGTGCTCTTCCTTCAACGCGCGACGCGGAAACAATCCGGCTTCCACTGCCTTCGCCGTAGCGGCGTCAATCATTTCTGTGCTGATGTTCATGCAAGCTCCATCGATAAAACAATGTTATGCAGTGCGATGCACTGTCTTTGTAACGTATGAATAATGTCGCGGAGACATTGCTTTGTTGCCGGCTTTTACATCTTCTTACACCGGCATGAAATCGATGTCCTGTCGCCGATGTTTGACCAAACAGAACACAACGTCGAAATCCATCTGTTATTTGTTAAGGGCACTTAACAAAACACGTCCAACACGGTTGTCATGCTTGCTAAAAAGAATGTGTTGTCCATTTTGTCAGGCAGTGAAACCGGAACGGCAGCAAGTCGATGGGAGTAGGGGATGAATGAAGTACGTGCCGTGGTATGGGCGACGATACAAAAGGAGTTTTCAGATTTAAATGATGTGGAACAGGTCACCCAGGTATGCCTGCGCCTGATGGTGGCCATCATCCTGGGGGCAGTACTTGGATATGAGCGTGAACTGCGCGGCACTGCGGCGGGTCTGCGCACGCATATGCTCGTCGCCCTCGGTTCTGCGCTCTTCGTGCTCGTGCCGCTGCAGACGGGAATGGAAGTATCCGACCTGAGCCGCGTGTTGCAGGGGGTGGTGGCGGGCATCGGATTTCTCGGCGCCGGCGCCATCATCAAGCTGTCGGAAGACCGCGAGGTCAAGGGGCTGACCACCGCGGCCAGTGTCTGGCTGACGGCGGCCATCGGCGTTGCGGCCGGCATGGGGCGTGAAGCGACGGCGGTTCTCAGTACATGTCTTGCACTGTTTATCCTTCTGCTATCCCATCACGGATCGAAGCAGGTCAAGTTCGATGAATAGGCAGTCCGGCGATCCGCTTCGCTAATTCGGATTTTTCATCGCTGCGTCGATCGCCGCATCAAGCAAGTGCGGCGGCAGGCCGATGTTGCGGGCGACCCATGCAGGATCGGCGACATCGCGCAGGTAGCGGTAGCGCGACGCTTCCAGCTGCGCCGCCTGATCCGCAACCGGTGCCGGAGGCTGCGCGCGCAACTCCCGCACCATGACGGCGATCTCCGATTGCAGCCGCTCGATCACGTCGGCCGCACTTTCCACCAGCGGCACAATCTCGTCCAAGGCAAAACGTTTGCTGCGCAATTGCGCCAGGATTTGTTTATCCATCGCTTCTCCCCATTGGATGAGCCATTTTATTGACGTGCGCACAACGCGATATTGAGATTTCTCGCATTGTTGCGCTGTGGATCGAATCAGAGCCGCGCCAGCAACAGCTGTGTCAGCTCGTTGTCGTTCAGGACAATCGGATTGGTGCGCATGCTGCCGCCACGACTGTTGGCGACCACTTTCTGCAGATGATCCGCATGCATGCCGAATTCATTCAAACGAGGCAGGCGCAATTGTTCGACCCAGATGCGCAGCAGGTCGATCAGCGCATCGCAGGCGGCATGATCGTCGGGTTCGGCGGCGTCGTTCAACAGCCTTGCGACGGCGGCGTACTTTGCCAGCGCCGGCGATTGCGGATCACGCGCACGCAATGCATGGATGTTGGTCGCGGTTGCTTCCGCAACCAGCGTGCCGCAGACGACGCCGTGCGGCATCGGAAAATAGGCGCCCAGGGGCGATGCCAGGCCATGCACCGAGCCGAGCCCCGCCTGCGCGAGCGTGATGCCGGACATCAGGGAAGCGTAGGCAATGCGCGCCAGGCCCTCCTGCCGCTGCGGGTGCTTTTCCTCCCAGGCAGACCAGAAGCCGTCCCGGAATGCCTGCAGCCCGGAGAGGGCGAGCGCATCGGTAAACGGACTGGCATTGACCGATACATACGACTCCAGCAACTGGGTGAACGCATCCATGCCGTTGGCCGCGATCAGCGACAGCGGGCATGATTCCAGCAGCGCCGGGTCGACGATCGCTACCTGTGCCACCAGCGCATCGTGGCGAAAGGACTTCTTGAAGCCTTCATCGCCCTGCACGCTGAGCACCGCATTCTTGGTCGCTTCGCTGCCGGTGCCGGCGGTGGTCGGCACCGCGATGAAGGGCAATGACGGTCCTTTATAGGCGATGCCGCGGCCGACGCCTTCGAGATAATCCATGACCGAATGGCCGCTGGTCAGCAATCCCGCGATCGCCTTGGCTGCATCCAGCACGCTGCCGCCGCCGATGCCGACGACGACGCTGACGCCGGCATCGCGGAAACGGCGCACCGCTTCATCGACGACCTGCGGTGACGGCTCGCCGTCGACCTGCATCTGGTTCCAGGCGACGCCACGCTTTTCCAATCCCTCCTGCAAGGCGGGCCAGTGCGGCGTCGATAGGAAGGAACGGCCGCCGGTCACCAGCAGCGCCTTGCCGCCGAAGCGGGCGGCGGCTTCGGGAATGTCGGCCGCGCGGCCGGCGCCGAAACGGATCTCCGGCAACCGGGCGACGGAAAAGGTGCCAATGTCAGTCATGTGCATATTGAGGGTTGTGAAAACAGCCCACTTTATACATCGGATGCCTGAATTGCGTTGCCCATGCCGCGGACGATTGGAAAATCCGATCGACCGCCGGCTGCCGACTTATGCATAATGTGTCTATCTTTCCGGCAACCGATGAGGAGCTGTGCCGATGCTTAGAGCGGTCGTACTCGATAACAACGCGATTTCACGTGACCTGTTGAAAAGCGTTTTGGCCAATGGCGGTTACGACATCGTCGGCGATGCCAATATCAGCGCTTCCTCGATTGCCAGCATGATCCGGTTGCAACCGCAGATCGCCTGCATCGACATCGGCATGGCGGACGAAGCCGGATTTCAGAAACTGGATGAAATACGGGAATCATTGCCGAAAGCTATGATATTCGTGGTCTCCGGAAAGCTTGATTCCAGAGCGGTGCAAGGTGCGCTGCAGCGCGGCGTCCATGGCTTCATCGTCAAGCCGTTCAATGGCGTAACTGTGCTGGCAACCATCCGCAATGCAGTCATCAAGCTTGCCAGGCAACATCGTGCCGCCAACAGCCATACCGGCTCTGTGTAATTGAGGAAAGTGGCTCGCAAATTGCTAGCTTTGCGAATGTCTCCTCCAGTTGCGTAAGCGACTCTTGCCCCGTGCGAAAGCCGGGGCATTTTTTCTTCCGGTTCACAGCCTGCGCTTTTTCAGACCATCGCCGCTCCGGCATGGTGCATATGATGCGAATTTCTAAGGCACGGAAAAATATCGTGGGTCGGGCGACACGTAAGCCATGACACTGCGATCCAGCAAACCTGCCGGTGCCACTTCCTTCAGATCGAAGGCCGATACCGTACGTGCGACATTGAATCGCCAGGTGAACGACTTCCCATCGATGACGAACTGCACAATGTCGCCGCCGACGACATTCACATGGCGGGTATCCGGTCGAATTTCGATGGTTTTCTCGGCCGTTGCGGCCGGGGCAGGGTCGCCGTAGAGATGGACATAACTTCGTTGGGCATACGGGGTTTGCAGAGCGGAAATACCCATCCCCAGCAAAACCGGTACTAGAGCACGGCGTATCGGCAGTATTTTCATTATCGACTCCAATATCTGCACAAAATTTGCGCATAGTTTCCAATTTGACAGCGAAATCGACAAGTTCACAGTGTAATATTCGCCGGCATGTAAAAAAATCCATTCCCAGGATGATGGAGAGAGACAGGAACCCGCCGGACGAAAGCTCGGCGGGTTTTTATTTGGACTTACCAGCGTGTTATTTGTGCAAGATATTTAAAAATCAAATATCTGATATCACTACAATAAACGTGATAAATATGGTGCGCTGCGATATATTCTCTCCTGTCTCCTCCAACTCCCTGTGAATTGGATTAGCCCGCAAGCCGAAAGGTCTGCGGGCTTTTTTTTGCCCACGGGGCCGGAGTCCGGGCGGCTTTTCAGCCTGCCGACGTTTGTGCTCCTCTCCCCGCCTTCCAGAACCAGTTCTGCCCAATTACATATTCCATGCCGGTGGCTGCCGCCAGCATCAGCGACCCGGTCACCAGAAGCTGGGTGGATGACAACATGCCGGCCAAGCCCCAGAACAGCAGCAGCGACGTCATGCGCAGCAGCCAGAGCACGCATTCACGGGCGACAATCCGATCCGATAACTTGCCGGCGATGTCGAGCGTACGCTGGTTGAGGACCTGTTCACTCGCCATCAGGAACGGACTTCCGGCTGCTTTCAGCACCGAATAGGCGATAAACAGCGCCGGCATCCAAGCGCTCGCGCCAAGCAGAAGGAACGCGCTGCCTACCACCAGGCAGGAACCGCCTAGCCATTGCGCCCGGTTGCGGACATCGCGGTTTTTCCGGGTGAAATAGAGTGCGATCCCGCCGACAAGGCTCGCTGCCGTCGCCACCCAGCCGAATTGGCTGGCCGAACCGAGCGCCTTGACCGCACCGGCCGAGGACAGCGCCTGGCCGACGCCGAACAGCCCGGATTCGAGGAAAAACAGCGGCAGGCAGGCGATGAACTGGGGCTGGCGCATCACTGCCAGCGGCCGGTCGATCGACACCGGGTCCGTATCCGGTATCCACCGGCACAGCAACAGCCCGCCGATGACGGACAGTGCACCGTACAAATCGTACACATGGCCGCTGTGGTCGGCGGCGCCGGTCAGCACGAGTGTGGCCGCCAGCGTGGCGCCGATGCCGAAGACGACCGTCAGCGCGCCGGAATGCGCGGCGTAGCTGTCGCGCTGGGTGTCGCTGAAGAGCGACATCTCCAGCCAGTGACGTGCGCTCCAGGTTAGGCCGATGAATGCGCCATATGCAATTGCCATCATGTCGGGAGAGCGATCCGACAACAGGATCAGCAGGCCGGGAGCGATGAAGCCGATGATGAACAGGCGTTTGCCGGTCAGTCGCAATCGTGGCCCGAGCGAGTACGCCAGTAGGGTTGCCGCCAGTGCGGCGGTCATCATGCCGGCAGTGAAGCGGAGCATCGCATCGACATCCTGCGCGCGCATGATGAAAAAACCGATGAACCCGCCGAGGGTAGAAATGGCGCCTTGCAGGGCGATCGAGGGAAGCAGCGCACGTTCGTTGGCAGGAATGGTCATGCAGTGGTGTCTGCCGCGAGAGACGGCATGCTGAAAATGAATTTGGAAAATCCGGATATGGCGCGTTAAGCCATGCCGGGCCGGCTTGCGGCGATTAAGACATGCCTATCGGAAAGATGGTTCCGCATGGCAAATAACGGGTTGGAGATGCCAGGGGAAGAAGGCTATCGCTCTGGCGCGTTGGGACGAAGCGGGAAGCCGGACGCCGGGTGCCGGGCGCAAAGTGGCACTGGATGCGCCTGCCGCATGGCCATGCGCATCCAGCAAATGAAAACCTAGTTGATGGCGGGTGCGCCGGTATTGGCGATCGGGGCGCCGAAGCGGTTGGTGTCGGTGCCAGGCTGTACCAGGAAATAAATGATGGCGATCCAGCCAAGAATCGGGATCAGGGCGATAAGCTGGAGCCAGCCGCTGCGATCGGTGTCATGCAGCCGGCGGGCGGCGGCGGAAATCGATGGAACCAGGGTCGCGAGGTAAAACACCGATCCCAGCATGTCGCTGATCATCGAAATCCCGAAGCCTGCAAGTACGATGAAAAGCGCAAACCACCAATACTCGGACCGCGACGCTCGGCCGTTGAAATTAGCGTAATTGGCAAAGCATGCCTTGATCGATTCCACGAATGTCATGTATAGCTCCCAGTGATATTTTTTATTCAAGAAATGTTGACGCTGCGCAAGGTTTTCCAGCCAGCGTCACCGAACATTACTCTTACTCAATACCAAAATCCAGCAATGCCGCATATTCGCCGGTCCGGGATGACGTGGGTATGCCGCCGGTAGCGGGATGCGCTACTCATTCACCGATGGAACACTTTTTGCGCACTAGCGGACCATTCCTGCCGTGATAGAGCCGGCTAACGCGCCGGCTGTAGTCATTCACAAGCCGAATCTGCCGTTCGACATAGAGAAATTACACAAAGCCATGAACCAGAGTGAAGCTTTTACAAAAGGCTACGATCCCGACCATCTTCTGGATGCGCTGATCGAAGCGATGCAACTGACCAATGACCGTGCGCTGGCGCGCAGACTCAACGTTGCCGAAGCTGTCGTACGCAATATTCGCCGCCGCAAGTTGCCGGTAACCGGGTCGATGCTGATGTGGATGCATGAGGCGACCGGCATCAGCATCGCCGAACTGCGCCGGCTGATGGGCGACCGGCGCACCAAATTCCGCCTGAGCAGCCTACGTTCGTCCGTTCATTCCTGATCCCCGTCGGTCAGCAGATGCAGCACATATTGACGGTAATCGACCGATGGAACCGTCGCCGACTTGCGTTGCCAAAATGAACATGCCTGCCATCCCCGGCGCTCTTGATCGCCTCCCGCCATGCTGAAGCCCGGAACGCCTGTCGATCTTCCCAAGCAGCAGGAGGCCACAGCAGCCTCCGCAGCGGCACCGTCGGCGGCCGAGCCGCAAAATCAGACACCCGGCCTGAACGCGGTCACGGCCGCGATCATGCTGCTGACCATCGCCGCACTCTACTTCGGCCGCGACATCTTCCTGCCCTTCGCGCTCGCCGTGCTGCTCAGCTTCATGCTCGCCCCGCCGGTCGCATGGCTGCGCCGCCTGCATCTGCCACGGGTAAGCGCGGTGCTGATCGTCGTCACGTCGGCGTTCGCGCTGATCTGCGGCCTGTCGGTGCTGGTCGCCAGCCAGGCGGTGAACATCGCCGAGAACCTGCCGACCTACCAGAAGACCATGCAGCAGAAAATCCGCTCGATCCGCGCCGCCGCGCCGGGCGGCGGCGCAATCGATCGCACCACCGAGGTTATCCAGGCGCTGGGCGAGGAATTGTCGAAGGACTCGACACCCGCGCCTTCCAGCAAGCCGCGCAAGGCCCAGGAGAAGGAGCCGATTCCGGTACGGGTCGAGCCGCAGGAACGGAACCCGCTCGACACCGTGCGGGAAATGGTCGCGCCGATGCTCGGGCCGATCGGTACCGCCGGCCTGGTGATCATCTTCATTTTCTTCGTGCTGCTCGAACCGAGCGATCTGCGCGACCGTTTCATCCGGCTCGCCGGCAGCGACCTGCACCGCACCACCGAAGCGTTGAGCGAAGCGGCGCGGCGCGTCAGCCGCTACCTGCTGATGCAGCTGATCATCAACGCCAGCTACGGCGTGCCGATCGGCATCGGCCTTTACCTGATCGGCGTACCCGGTGCCTTCCTGTGGGCGTTGCTGGCCACGCTGCTGCGCTTCGTGCCCTATCTCGGCCCGGTCATCGCCGCGCTGTTTCCGATCACGCTCGCTTTCGCGGTCGACCCGGGATGGGACATGCTGTTATGGACCGTTGCGCTGGTGGCCACGATGGAGCTGATCAGCAACAACATCATCGAGCCGTGGCTGTACGGGGCGAGCACCGGTCTGTCGCCGGTTGCGGTGATTCTCGCGGCGATCTTCTGGACGCTGCTCTGGGGGCCGATCGGGCTGATCCTCGCCACGCCGCTCACTGTTTGCCTGGTGGTGATGGGGCGCTATGTGCCGCAGCTGGCCTTTCTCGACGTGCTGCTCGGCAGCGATCCGGTACTGCTGCCTGAGCAGCGGCTGTACCAGCGTTTCCTTGCAGGCAATGTCGAAGAGGCGATCGAGATCGCCGAAGCACAGGTGGCCGAGGAATCGCTGCTGTCGTTCTACGACCAGGTTGGATTGCAGGCATTGCGGCTGGCCGAAGATGACGGCGAGCGCGGAGTATCGCTGCAGGACCGCATCAAGGTGGCCGACGGCGTGAGGGCGGTGGTGCGCGACCTGCGTGAACAGCTGGAAAGGGAGGAGCCGGAGCAGGATGCGCGGCAGCCGGCGAGCTGGTTCGATACGCCGGTGCTTTGCATCGCCGGCCGCGGCGAACTGGATACGGCAGCCGTGGCGATGCTGGCGCACGGCCTGGAAAACAGCGGCATCGGGGTGCGCTGTGCACCGCCGTCGGCAGTCACACTGGAAGCGATCGGCGAGCTCGATCTAAGCAATACGGAAGTGGTCTGCCTCTCCTATCTGATCGGCAAGCCGCATGCGTATGCGCGCTTCGTCTGCCGCCGTCTCAAGCGCCGCATGCCGCATCTCAAGATCCTGCTGTGCGCATGGAACCTGTCGCCGGACAACGGCACCCCCGAGCAGCTGAGGGCAAACGCCGGTGCCGATGCGGTTGCAGCCAGCCTGTCCGACGCGGTGCGGATGGTTACGGAAATGGTGACGCAGAAAGCGCCGGCGATGGTGCCGCCGCCGCTGCCGACGGAAGAAAAGGCGCGCCTCGATGCCCTGCAACGGAGCGGCGCACTCGACGCCCGCAAGGGTGCGCATCTCGACCGGATCGCGCGCAAGGTGGCGGATGCGTTCGACACGCCGATCGGACTGGTGTCGCTCATCGACGAAAGCTGCCAGCTGTGGAAAGGCGCGGTCGGCTTGCCGCCCGAGCTCGACAAGACTCGCCAAGGCACGCGCGACACATCAATCTGCGGCCACGTGGTCGCAGCCAACGCGCCGCTGGTGGTGGAAGATACCGCCCGCGATCCGCGCTTCGCCGACAACGCTTTCCTGCGCGAGCAAAACATCCGTTTCTATGCCGGCGTTCCCCTGCGCGCGGCATCCGGCCATGTGATCGGCTCGCTCTGCGTGATCGACCGGAAACCGCGCACCCTCAGCCCGCGCGAAGTCAAGCTGCTGCAGGTCATCGCGGACGAACTGATGGCGGAACTGGAAGCGAAAGCGGATGCGGCGTCGGCGGCTCCGGCTGAGGACGGGGGCACTGTGGAACCCCGGCTTCCCCCGGGGCACATTTCCGCCGCCGGCGCGTGAACGCGGAGCAGCTTCCGGCGAGAATCGCGGGGCTTACCGCGCGTAAAAGCAGGTTCAACGCTGCGCCCAGAACGCCGCCATCTGCCTGCGCATTGCCGCATCCGGCAGCACGCCCATGCCGGCCCGGCAATTATCGACCATATGCTTCGGACGCGACGTGCCGGGAATGGCGCAAGTCACGGCGGGATTGCCGAGCACGTACTTGAGCAGGATCTGCGCCCAGCTGTCGCATTCGATGTCCTTTGCCCATCCGGGCAATGGCGCGTTGGCAAGGTCGCGCAGCAGGCGGCCGCCACCGAACGGCTGGTTCACCAGCACCGCGATGCCGCGCTCCGCCGCCAGCGGCAGCAGCCGAGCTTCGGCTTCCTTTTCGGCAAGCGAATAATTGAGCTGGACGAAATCCAGTGCTTCGGCACGCATGATCGCTTCCAGTTCGTCGTAGGCGCTGGCGGTGTAGTGCGTGATGCCGAGATAGCGGATGCGCCCCTCCTGCTTCCAGCCGCGCAGGGTCTTCAGGTGCGTGCGCCAGTCGACCAGGTTATGGATCTGCATCAGCTCGATGCGCTCGTCCTGCAGCAGCTTCATCGATTCGCGCATCTGCCGGATGCCGGCGTCGCGTCCGCGTGTCCATACCTTGGTGGCGACAAAGGCCTTGTCATGCATGCCGGCCTGTTTCAGCAGATCGCCGACCACTGCTTCGGAGCGGCCGTACATGGGCGAACTGTCGATGACCGAGCCGCCCGCCTCGAACAGGATGCGCAGTACCTCGGCCAGCGGCGCACGTTCATCGCTGCCCGTGCCGACATCGAAGGTCTGCCAGGTGCCGCACCCGATCACCGGGAGCGCCTCGCCGCTGGAAGGGATGGGACGGGTATGCATGCGTGGCGTATTCATCGCGGCTCCTCGGGTTGCGGACAGTGCCCTGCCACCGAGGCCGGTGCCCAGCACGAACGTGCCGGCCACGGCGAGGCGGAGGAATTCGGCGCGCGTCATCGGCGCGCGCGGCGAAAGGTCTTTCATCGGTTATCTCCTCATTCGATAGTTTCCTGCGCTTTTCGCATCTCCATGCCCGCCGCCAGCCGTTTCGATAGCAGCACCCATAATGCCGTCAGCGGCAGAAACAGCAGCGCGATGCCGGTGAAGCCGACACCGATGCCGGTGAGGGCGGCGGAGATCCAGCCGCTGACCGCATCGCCGCCGCGATAGACGACGGTTTCGATGACGCTCTTGGCCTTGTATTTTGCTTCCCTGCTGACGACCGTGAACAGCACCTCTCGTCCCGGGCGCACGATGGCGTAATCCACCGAGCGGCGCAGCGTCTGCACCGCCACCAGCATGGCCAGCGTCGGCCACATGGCGATGCCGGCAAATGCGAGCATGCCGGCCAGCGGCAGCAGGGCCAGGGCGGTCGCCACGCCGGCATATTTCAGGAAGCGGCCGGTAATCAGAAGTTGCAGCAGGATGGTCAGGCTGGACACGCTGAAGTCGACGACGGCAAACAGCCGGGTGCGCTCGGCGGTATCGGACAGCGACGCGGAAACGATGCGCGCCTGCTCGAAATACAGCAGCGTGGATGCGAAGGTGTGCAGCAGCAGGAACAGCACGATGCCCAGCAGATAGCGGTCGCGCAGGATCAGCTTCACACCGCCGAACATGCCGCCGCCCAGGCGGACATCGGCGAGTGTCGAGTCCGGTGCGCCGCGTTGAACATCCGATCCGGGACTCGACCGCCAGCCTGCGGTGGCGGAGAGCAGGCCGCGAAAACATTGCACCGCGAGTTCGAACAGCACCGCCGCGATCAGCGTCAGCACCGCGACGCCGAACTGCACCGCCAGCAATGCGGCGATCGCCGGTCCGGCCAGTGCGCCGGCGGTACCGCCGGCGGCGATGAAGCCGAACAGCCGCCGTCCCTGCGCATTGCTGAAATTGTCCGCCAGCACGCTCCAGAAAATACTGACCACGAACAGGTTGAACACGCTGATCCAGACAAAGAACACCCGCGACACCGCCACCTCCTGGACACCGGTGGCAAACAGCACGCCGAAAGCGAGGATGTTCAGCGCGAAGAAGCGGTAGACCACCGGGACGAAACGGCGCGGCGGCCAACGCGCCGCGATTGCGCCGAACACCGGCACCAGTAACAGCATTGCCACGAAAGTGGCGGTAAACAGCCATTGCAGGCGATTCGCGCCGCCCACCAGTCCCATCGCATCGCGCAACGGCCGCAGCAGGTAATAGCCGCTAAGCAAGCAAAAGAAATACGCAAACCCCCACAGCATTGCCGCGATCTCGTGCCGCCCTGCGCCGGTGGCGCGCATCAGCAATTGATGCAGGCGGGGAATCGCGGGATCGGTGGAACCGGGATTGGACGGGGGAGGCATGTATGGAAGAGGAAGGCTTGAGCGGCTTTGGAAATTGCATTTATGACCGCATGCCGCCGGCGGAAATCCTGAAGTGATGATTTTCCCGTCTAGCTTTTTCGGCAACCATTGCATGCAAGGCTAGACAGTGGGTTAACGAACGGCAAAAAAACGGCTTGAACGCGGACAATAATGTGCTGCGGAAAGCCTTCGTCAAATATAATGCCGCACGGTCACAACAGCGCATCAAGCATGCTGCAACACCCACGATGACGATATTGCACATTACCGTCAAAGAGCTGGCGGTGGGCACATTGCTGATTGGCATCGGTGCATGCCATGCAGCCCAGACATCACAGCCGCTATACAAACCTGCCCAGCACCTTCCGGATCTGTCCGGCAGCAACGGCGCCCCACGGCACATCCACATCGATAAACACAGCGCGGGTATCGGCTATACGGAGCGTGACAAGAAGTGGGACGCCAAGCTCGATGCGCATCACCAGATCAATCCCTCCCTCAACGTCGATTACGGCGCCCTGCTGACCGGCAAGCTCGGGGCAGGCATGGCGCTGTCCCGTCGCGACAACCAGACCGAAGTGCTGGTCAATGGTGTGTATGCGTACAAGCACAATGTGCATTTGCATCTGTCCAGCGGACAGCTTTGGTCGTCGGCTGATCAATCCGGAGGCGCGGTCTCGCAAAGCAGCCTGTTGCTGGCCGCCCGCAAGGTATGGAGCCGCGACCGTCTTCTCAGCGATGTCGGACTTGCCACCTATAGCGTGGAAGCGGGTGGCGGAACTGCCGCGCCGTCCCGTCTTCCCGATCTCGGCATTGCGTCCGGCGGAAGCAATATGGAAGCAGGCGGCGGACGGCTCGACGGCTACAGCCTGCAGCTCGGTCTTCGTCCGGAGCCCGGATCGCGCATCGAACTGCAGCGCGACTTCGGTCATTTCACCCACCAGGTCAATCGCGTCATGCGCAGCGAGGCAACGACGTCGTCCAACCGGATCAGCTATGCGCGACAACTCGACAACTGCGTCCGCCTGCATACCGGCCTGCATAACAATGCCGATAGCGAACGCGTGGATCTAGGCGTGGCGATGCGCAACTGGCACCTCAACGTATCGCACTCGCAAACCGATGGCGGCAACAGCGACACCACTTTCCACGTCGGCTACTCGATTCCCCTTGCCGGCAAACAGCAGCCCGCGGGATGCAAGCGGCCGCCGGAAGGGCCGACCGGGATGGAGCCAATCGTCAGCGCCGCCGTACGCCGGCCGGCGCAACTGCCCCAGGCGCCGCTGGTCAGGCCGCCGGCCACGGAAAACACCGGGCCGCAGTAAATACGGTTGCCCCGACAGCATGGTCGGGCACGCAAAGCAACGGCGCGCGATTCACGCCGACGTCAGCGGCGCTCTCCGCACACCAGTTCCACCGTGGTTTTCAATTGGAAGGCCTGGGAGGGCGGATGATAGTCCCAGCGCTCGACGGTACATTGGCGCGGCACGGTCGTTCCGTCATAGCGGATCAGGTTGACCGAATTGCCGGCATCGTTGCGGATACGCGAAGACAGCGCGGTGCCCGCCTGGACCGCCCAGACGCGGCCCGGAAAATCCGCGAAGCGTTCGTGCAATGCGCTGACGAAGGGCCGATGGATATGGCCCCCGAGTATCAGGTCGGCGCCGGCGAGCGCCCAGCGCCGTATTGCCTCATCGCGGCCATGCAGCAGGTTTTCCTTGTCCTCGGCATGCGTCACGAATACCGGCTGATGCGTCACCACGATACGAAGCTGACCGGGCGGGGCCTGCTGCAGCCGGTCCGCAACCCGGCCGATCTGCGCCCCCGATACCTCGCCGTCGATATGCCGGTAGCGGCGCGTGGTCTTCACGCCGATCACCAGCAGCGCGTCATCGTCGAACACCGGCTCCAGATCGTCGCCGAACACGCGCCGGTAGCGGCCATAAGGCGTGAACAGCCGGGCTCCGATCTGGAACAACGGAATATCGTGGTTGCCCGGAATGACCAGCCGGGCGGGTACATCCAGCCGTTCGATGAACCGCCGCGCCGCGTCGAACTCGGCTTGCTGCGCGCGCTGCGTGATGTCGCCCGACAGGATCACCAGTCCCGGCCGATGCTCCTGCGCCAGACGCGCCAGCGCCTCGACCACCGGCTGCACCTCGGTGCCGAAATGCGGATCGGAGATATGGAGGACGACCGTCATGACGCGTCCTTGTTGTCGTCATCCGCGGGCGGATCGGGTTTCAGCAGGTAAAGCGGTTCCGGCCCGACGCGGAATTCGAGCGGTGCATCCAGCCAGCCGATCTCGCCGTCGGTCGCCACTTTCACACGGCGGATGCGGTACAGCCGCGATGGCCTTACCGTCAGCCGCCGCACGCCGAAGCTGACGACATGATCCGCATCCCCGAGCTGCCCGAGCGCGCCCCGCACCAGCAGCCACAGCAGGGCCAGCGTGCCGACCGGCTTCAGCACCACGGCGGCGAGCTGGCCTTCTTCCAGCGCTTCGGCCAGCGGGATCCCGGTCTGTTCCATCTGCAGGCGATTGTTGCCGACGAAGACGGTAGGCGTGCGCATCTGGGTCACTTTTCCATGCCGCTCCAGCGTCAGGCGCAGTTGGCGGTGGTGTTTCAGAATCGTCGCCACGCCTGACAGCAGGGCCACGAAACGACTGCGCCCGTACTGCTGCTTGTAGGCCTCGCGGTCTTCCAGCAGTTTCGGATACAAGCCGAGGCTGGCATTGACAAGGAACAGGTGCTGGTTCACCAGACCGACCTGCACCGGATGCGGGCGGGCGGTCAGGAGCAGGCGCGTCGCTTCCTCGGTGTCTTCCGGGATGTTGTGGGTGCGGGCGAAGTAATTGAAGGTGCCAAGCGGCAGCACGCCGAACGCGCAGCCGCTGCCAAGCACCGCGTTGGCGACGGCATTGATCGTACCGTCGCCGCCGCCCACTACCACCACGCCGCCACAGGCTTTCGCTTCCTGCACGGTGCGGCGGGCGATCTCCACGATCTGCTTCGGGTTCTCCAACAGGATTAGACGGTGCTCGCGCCCTGCTTCGGTAAGTATCCGGGTAATCGTTTCCAGTGTTTCCGCCCTGTCCTTGCGTCCCGAGCCGGCATTCATCACGATCAGCAGGGGTGCATTGGATACATCCGGAATAAATGACATTGTTTCCTCTGGGCGATTTTTGAAGAGCGGTGGGGGCTGGAAAGCGCCGACATTGCGGCGGTCCAGTATAGCTTGGGGGTTGCATTGGCAATTTGATCAAAGCCGACGAGAGGGTTTTGCCGTAAAAAAAAACGGAGCCCGTGTCCGTGGCTCCGTTTTTATTGCGGCAATCGACAGCCGATGCTTGCCGCCTCGACGCACGGCATGACTCGCCGGCAATTAGCCTAGCGCAACACCCCCGGCAGCAGCCGACCTGCTGCCTTCGACCGGCGCATTGCTCGCTCCGTGGTACGCAAACACCACCGAGGTCTTCACCGACGAACCGGTATTCCTGCCGGCCGCATGAAACAGGCCGCTGTGAAACAGCACCACGTCGCCCTTTTCGAGATCAAGCGGGATGCCCATGTCGAACAGCGCCTGGTTTTCCGCGACGTCCGGCCGCAGGAAATCCAGGTCGTCGAGCTGGCTGCGCCTGATGTCCAACCGGTGCGAACCCGGAATCACCTTCAGGCCGCCGTTGGTTTCGTGTTCCGGTCCGAGCGCCAGCCAGACGGAAATCAGATCGGGCTTGGTGAACGACCAGTAGCGGATATCGCGATGCCAGCCGGTGGCGGTGCCGAAATCCGGGTGCTTGGTCATCACGCAGTTATGGTGTGCCAGGGTCAGCGTCACCGGTTCATCGAAGATTTGCCGCAGCATCGCCACCAGCCGCTTGTCTTCCGCCCACAGGCGGAAACATTCATGCCGGTGGTAGGCGTCGCGCAGACGGCGCGCGGTTCTGCCGCCGGGCGCATCCAGTGACGCCGGCGCGCCCGCATAGCCGACCTCGGCCTCGTATTCCAGCGGTGGCACGGCGGCGCGCAGATGTTCCCGTGCGACTGACAGCATCAGGTCGCAGGCGACCGGCGTCACCAGGCCTTTCAGGATCAGGTAGCCGTCGTTGGCGAATTGTTCTGTCTGGGTATCGGAAAGTGCGTTATCCATGTTTTGAATGCGTTATCGTCATGCGCCGCCTCGATACGGACGGTATGCGGAGATTGTGAAAATCATAAGGTAGCGCAAAACAGGGTAATGCATATTCCGCCGGCATGGCTTATTGCCCGAACAATTTCTTCACCACGCCGCCAAGGCCTTCGGCCGCGCCGCCGATGCCGCGCGCCACGCCTTCCAGGCTGATGCCGAGCCCGCCGGCGACCGCCGCGCCGATGCGCCTGGACAGGCTTTCATTAAGCGAAAACCGCGGGTCGCTCAGATTGCCGTCGAGGACGAAATCGATCGAGATCCGGTCATTGCGATCCTTCAGCGCCGCCACCACCAGCTGGCGCGGCGCACCCATGAAGGTGCTCATCGAACCGCTGCCGTTTGCGAGTTCCAGGCCGATGAGCGTCACGGTGCCGGGTGCATGCAGGCGGTTGTTGCGTACCGTCGATTTGATGCTCAGGTCGAGCGTGCCGCGCCGCACGCCGGTTTCGGAGGCCTTGATGAGGTAGGGCTGGAAGGCGACCAGATCCACGCCCTGCAGCCGCGTCCTGATCTCGGAGTTAAGCGACGCCAGTTCCGCCCAGCCGTCGATCTTCAGCGTGCCGTGGCGCTGCACGCCCTTGACGGTGCCGTTGAGACGGATGCGCGTGCGTCCATCGAGGGCGGGAACGCGCAGGTCTTCCACCCCGGCCGTGAGGTCTTCCAGCCTGATGCGGTGCGCCGGTTGCCGTACCGTCGCATCGAAGAAGTCGAGCGCGCCATCCTTCAATTCAATCTTGCCGATGGTCACGGTCGGGCTGGCAGCGGTATTGGCGGCATCGGTAGCGGCCGGCCTGTCCAGCAGGCTCGGCAGCAGTTTCAGCTTGCCGTCGCGCGACCGCAGCGCCGACAGGTAGGCCCTGTCGATCGTGATGGACGGGATATGGATGCGGGCGGAAAACAGGCCGAGCAGATCGGGCTTGATCACGATCCGCCGTGCCCGCAGGGCATCCTGCGCGGGCCAGCCCTTGGGGCCACGGATACGAACGTCGAGGACTTCGATGGCGGACCAGCCGACGACGATCTCGCCCACCTCGCTGTCGGCGCCAAGCGCCTGTTCCACCTGGCTCCTGAGTTCCCTGGTGGCGAAGTGCAGGGCGGCGAACAGCACGCCGGCCAGTACGGCGACGGCGGTGAACAGGATGAAAGCGATACGTCGAATGCGTTTGAGGCGGGTACTCATGTGAAGCGGTGACAGGATTGCGTGGAGGTAACAACTGTATGCGAAAGCCTTCAGTGCCGCAATCCGAACCGCAGCCGGTACTCGCGCGGCGTCGCCTGCACCCAGCGCTTGAAGACCTTGCTGAAGGTGGCCGGATCCTCATAGCCGCAGCGCTGGGTGATTTCCTCCAGCGACAGGCGGGTCGATTCCAGCAATGCCTTGGCGCGCTCGACGCTGAGCTGCTGCGCGTAGCGCACCGGAGTCATGCCGGTCGCCTCCTGGAAGCGCCGCAGCAGCGTGCGCGTACTGGTGTGGCAATGTTCCGCCAGTTGCGCCATGGTCCACGGCTGCCCGAGCTGGCGGTTCAGCCAGCGCCGCGCGCGCTCCACCACCGCATGGCCGTGGTCCTGCATCATCGCGGCGGCGACATAGGGCGCCTGGCTGGAACGATTGCCGTCCACTACCAGCACCTTGGCGGCGGTCTGTCGCAAAGCCTCGCCGCCGAAGTGGCCCACCAGCCACAGCGACAGGTCGAGAAAGGACGTGACGCCCCCGGACGAGATGAACTGCCCGTCCTGCACCACCAGCTCTTCCGCATCGAGCCGCACCTGCGGGAACTGCTTGCGGAAGTAATTGCCGAGCCACCAGCTTGTCGTCGCGCGGTGCCCGTCGAGCAGGCCGGCATGCGCGACGAGGCAGGTGCTGGAACAGCTCGATGCGAGCAACCGGCCACTCTTCGCGAAATTGCGGATGGCTTGCTGCTCCGGCAGGAGTCGATCGATCAGTCCCGCCAGCTCCTGGGTATCGCGGTGGTCGATCCCGGGCAGGATAAGCGCGTCGAGGCGGGCGCCGTGCAGTGGCCGGGTGGCGAAGCGCAGGCCGCCGATGTCGGCCTCTTCGTCACGCGCGCTGAACCAGTCGGCCTGGAAGTGCAGGCGCTGCACGGCGGGGCGGTACTGCATCAGCGTGTTGGTGATCCGGAATACGTCCAGCGGCCCGACTGCGCTGCTGCGCAGGCAACCTGGGTAGACGAGTACGCCGATGCGGATGGTTTGCGGGGTGAGCGGCATGTTGTTTTGTGTGGGGAGCGCTTTTTTTGAGCGGGGCAAATGATTCGATCATCGCTCTTGGCGAATTACACCATGAACTTGGCTTTTTAGCCAATGGGCAATTTCCCCATCTCTCCCCATACTTCCTGCTATCGATATTCAAACAAGGAGGAAATAAATGGACAACCTGCCCGGCCTCGCCGCATTCGCCATTGCCCTGGTTGCCCTGTTCGCCAAGACAACGCTGACAAGCATGGTGCAGGTTATCAGTCGCCTGCGATCGGGACAATTTCCATTGCCGGAAGATGCGGCGCTGATGGGTCGCAAGCCCGCACAGGCAGAGGCGGCTTTACCGCAGCGCTGCGCAAATATCTGGCGCAATGATGTCGAAAACCTGCCGCTGTTTCTGGCACTGGCGCTTTCCTATGTACTGCTTGGCGCATCCCGCGAATCGGCGCAGCTTTTGTTCGGCGTGTATGTGGGAGTGCGGTATGCACACACGGTTGCTTACCTTGCGGGCAGACAGCCATGGCGTGCCGTGTTTTATCTTGCCGGCCTGGGTGTGTGCTGGGTGATCGCTTTCCGTATCGTCGGCCTGGTCGGCATCGTGTGACTTATTTACTTCGGGGGACAAAGAGCATGCGAACCACAGTCGGCACCATGCAATGGGCCGCGGTCACGAACGGCCTGTTGACCAACCGTGACCGCCAGCGGCTGCTGGCGCAAGCCATGCTCACCCGCGCCGCCGCGTTGCCGGACAGGCTGAAAAGCCGCCTCGGCATTGCCCCGAAAGCGCTGGCGCGGATCGACCTGGCATCGTTGCGGATACCCGATTCCGGCGTGGCAAGGCAGGCCGCCGGTGTGATGCGCGGATTGAGTCCGCCGTGGCTGGCCAACCACTGCATGCGCACCTACCTGTGGGGCGCGATCTGCGCGCAGGGACGGCGGATCCGTTTCGATGAAGAACTGCTGTTCGTCGCCAGCGCGCTGCATGACCTCGGGCTGACGCCGCGCCATGCCTGCGACACGCAATGCGCCGTCTGCTTCGCGGTGGAGGGCGCACGGGCGGCGGCACGCTTTGCACTCGACGCGGGCTGGCCGGACGAGCGCAGGCAACGATTATCGGAAGCGATTTCGCTGCACTTGAATGTCCGGGTCGGATTGCGGCACGGCGCCGAAGCACACCTGCTGCATGCCGGTGCGGCGATGGATCTGGTCGGCGCCGGCATCCGCCGGCTGCACCCCGACACCGTCGGCCAGGTCGTCCATGCCTATCCACGCCTCGGTTTCAAGGAAAACATCGTGACGGCGATGAAGGCGCAATCGCAGCGAAGTCCGCAGTCCCGGGCCGGCTTCCTGATGGGGCTGGGATTCGCCGGCATGATCCGTGGCGCGCCGCTGGCGGATTGAAGGGCAGGGGGCGCCCCCTGCCCCATGCCGCATTGCGCGATTTGTTACGGTGCCACAGGCCGTTTCATCTGGCAGGACGTCGGTTGTGCCGCGATGTAAGGTTCCAGTTTCACATCGGTCTTCCAGCCATACCCGGTGTTTTCCTGGTCGAACTTCACATCGCTGTTATTTGTCTTGACCCAGGTGGCGATGTACAGCGGCTGCTGGATTTGATGGTCCGCCTTGCGCATTTCGATGTCGCCGTTCAGCCCTTTTATTTTCATGCCTTCCAGTGCAAGTGCGACTTTGATCGGGTCGCCTGAATTCGTTTGCTTGATTGCCTTGGACAGCATGGAAACAATCGTATGCGTCTGCATGACGTAGAAGTCGTCGTTGTAGCGCTTCTTGAATTCTTCGACGATTTCCTTGCCGGCGTAGGATTCGTTGTTGACGTTCCATAGTCCCGCATATTTCACACGGTTCTCGCCGGCTGCTCCCATGGCGGTAGGCACGCCGGTCGTGCTGCCGTAGTAGGTATAGAAGTTCGCGGTCAGGCTGGCATCCTTGGCGGCCTTGACCAGCAAGGCCAGGTCCGATCCCCAATTCCCGGTAATGACGGTATCCGCGCCGGAAGCCTTGATCTTGGCGACGTAAGGCGCGAAGTCCTTGACCTGGGCAATCGGATGCAGATCGTCGCCGACGATCTGGATGTCCGGGCGTTTGCGCTTCAGCATTTCCTTGGCGGCCCTGGCAACCTGATGGCCATGTGCATAGTTCTGGCCGATGATGTAAACCTTCTTGATGTTCTGGTCTTTCGCCATCAGCCCGGTCATCGCTTCCATTTTCATGTCGGAATTGGCGTCGAAGCGGAAGTGCCAGAAACTGCACTTGCTGTTGGTGAGATCCGGATCGATCGCGGAGTGGTTCAAGAACACGACTTCCTTACCCGGATTGCGCTCGTTGTGCTTGTTGAGCGCGTCGATCAATGCCGCCGCCACCGCGGAGCTGTTGCCTTGCGCAATGTAACGGTAACCCTGGTCGATGGCCGCCTTGAGCTGGGTCAGCGATTCCTGCGGGCTGCCTTTGTTGTCGAAGGCGACGAATTCAATCGTGTGATTGCCGGCCCATTTCTGCTTGTTTGCCTGCTCGGCGATCATCTGATAGCTGTGCAGCTGGTTCTGGCCGATCGGTGCGAATGTCCCCGACATGGTCTCGATCAGCGCGACACGGATATTCTCGGCATGTGCAACCGGAGCTGAAAGTGCTCCGCCTAACGATACCGTAAGCACGAGGGTGCGGATTGCGGTGTTCATGGTCTCATCCTTGTAATTGTGCGGATTTCAATATTGGAATTCAGCCACGCTGGCTTTGGTATGCAACCCTTGCAGCGGCTGGTCGTCGTTATATCGGAGACGTCAACCTTCAGGCGGATAGCTGAATGTGATTCCTGTCGTTTCCCTGATCCTGTTTTGAGGATCATGTCGGTCGCACCGATGGGCAGCGCGTCGATAAACGTCACGGCACCCGGAGCTCACCACGTGGCAATCTTGTCTCGCGGGGCATCGTAAACCCTCACGTAAGGTAAGGGTCAAGTGTCCTGCGGGGATACAGATCGCTCCCTTCCGGGAAAAGTGGAGCAATTGTTCCGTCGGTAGGGACACTATAGAATCCCCAAAAAACCCGCTCAGCCAACCGCAGGACTGGAGGAATCGTGTTGTTGAAGGTCGGAGAACTCGCAAAGCGCACCGGGCTGACTGTCCGGGCGCTGCATCATTACGACAGCATAGGCCTGCTCAAGCCGTCAGGCCGGTCGGAATCGGGATACAGGCTTTACAACCAGAGTGACCTTGCGCGCCTGCATGGCATTCAAGCGCTGCAGCAGCTCGGCTTGCCGCTGGCAGACATCAGCCGCTTGTTCGAGGAGGATGCCGCCACGCTGCCGATGATCATTTCACGGCAGATTCAGATGCTGGACGAAGAAATGGCAAATACCGCGGATCTGCGCAACCGGCTGGCGCTGATACAGGACCGGATTACGTCCGGCATCAACAGCGGGATGGAGGAGTGGCTATCGACCCTGAACCTGATGGCGACCTTCCGCAAATACTTCAACATGGACGAGCTGCGGGGAATTTTCAGCCGGTGGAACCAGCTGCTCGCCGAGTGGCATCCGCTGATCGCCGACATCAGGAGCGCGATGAATCGGGATATGCCTGCTTCGTCGAACGAAGCGCAAATCCTCGCAAGGCGTTGGATCGAACTTTCCCTGCAATGGATGGAAGGGGATTTCGAACTGTTGAAACGATGGGGAAACATGCGCAACAACGAACCCAACGCGCACCTGAGCGAAAGTATTGACGCCGAACTGTTCGGGTACATCAACAAGGCCGTCCATCTGCGGCTGGAAGCGTTTCATCGCCATCTCGAGCCTTCCCAGATCAGCCGTTTCAACATTGTGCCGGAACAGGAATGGACCCGCATTGGAGTTTCCGCCGAACGGCTGATCCGGCGGGGTGTTGCGGCGGAGAGCGATCAAGCCATGCGTCTGGCAAACCGCTGGAGCAAGCTCATTGATCGGCTCACCGACAACGACCCGCAAATCAGGGAGCGACTTCTGGCTGCAATAGAAAACGAGCCGGTACTCCAGGTCGCCATGACCGTCAGCCGCGAGGCGCAGGACTACATTCGTGAAGCGCATCTCGCGGCGCAATCATCGAAGCGCAAGGCGGGTGCAGTACCGGCGATCAAGCCATCAAGAAGATCCGCCGGATAGCCGGCCGAGCGGAAGGATGGCTGTGAAGGAGCGGCGGATCGCCCGGCATTCCGCACAGCCGGCAATACATCTCATTGCCAGCCTGTCGGCTAACGTCGCAGCATGTCCTGTATTTCATTGGCCATGATCTTGTGCACCCGCGTCGTCTTGTGCGCACCGTCCCAATTGATATAGGTGCTGGCAACGGGTTGCCCTGATCCGTAGGCGTCCGACGCGCATGCCGGCACGTTCACGCACAAGGTCTTCGGGTCGGAAAATCCGTATTTCGACGGATTGGTCATCATGTCGGCGATCCTTGCATAAGCGTCGTAGACGACGATATCCAGACCTGTCTTCGCCTGCACGCGCTTGATGGTCTCGCGCAGCGAGGCATTCAGGTCGACGCCGTTCAGGTCATTGTCGGTGCCGATCACGTCGCGCGGGGTGCGTGTGGAAAACACCACGCGCTTCGCACCGAGTGCATGCAGTCGCAGCAACGCCCTTTCCACATTGCTGCTGGCGGTGTCGATGCGCCTGGCCAGGTCGGCCTTGTCCTGCCGCTGGGCGCCGAAGATGTCGTTGGAGCCCGCCCAGAGCACCACGATGTCCGACGGGCCCAGCTTCCCGCCGGCCTTGGTGAATTCCGCCAATTGCCAGCTCACGCCGGTCGTGGCCACGTTGGTGTACTTGGGTACGATGCGCGGGACGATATTCGATTCGCCCGTGGTCGCTCCGCTTACCGCATAGTTTTCCAGCTTCGCGTTCATGCTCTCGGAAAGATATTCCACGACGACCGGACCATTGGAGTCGCGGCCTTTCCACCTGGGGGCGGCCGGAAATTCGCTGGACGTCATGCGATACAGATTCCCGTTATCGACATTGCTGTCGCCGAATACGACGATGCGCTCGGCGCTGCCTGTCCCGGCGGCTTGCCGCGGCGACGTCGAGCATCCGGCAAATACGGCAAGCGCCGCTGCGAGTGTGGTGAATTTAAATACAAGGCGCCTGTTTTTTTGATGCATGTTTTCTCCCTTAGGTTTATTGGATTATTGCGCTGCGTATTCGGCTTGCTCAGAATTGCGTCGCCGCCGTCCTGAGGTTGCCAGGCGAAAGCGTAGCGACCCACTTCTGGAAGGACTCGCTATCCTGCTGCTGCCATAAGCGCGCGAGATGGGTCGCGGCAGTCGTTTGCATATCGGGGTCACTCATGGACGGCAGGATCTTCGCCACCTCCTGCGGTCTGACGTACGACCATCGATAGACGAGGTTCATCGCCGCTTCGGAATACAGCGGATCATTACTGTATTGATTCAGCCAGTTCCACGCCGCACCCAGGTCATCCTGGCTTTTCGTGACGGCGATTTCGCTCATCAGGCTTTTTTTGATTTCCGCATCGGACGCGCGGTTCATGTAGTCGATCGCTTTGCTCATGTCCTGCGCGGCCAGAGTGCTGCTGACTTCGTTGAGCACCTGAGACGGCGAGGCGTCGGGCTTGTCCCGGATGATTTCGCCGACCCAGCGGTAAGCCTGGTCGGGATCCTGTTTGCCATAGGTAGCCGCCACCTGCTGGATCAGCGCAACCGGCGCCTCGCCCTTCATCGACGCCACGACCTTGGCAGCGAGCCCGACATCCGCACGGAGCAGTTCGGGCACGACGGCGGCGGTCAGCGCGCCATTCTCATCCAGCGAGGGATTCTGCCGGATCCAGTCGAGCGCTTCGGCGGGGCGTTTCTCCGCCAGCGCGCCGAGGCTGGCGGCGAGGATCGCGCCGGTGTCCTTTCCAAGCAGGGTTGCATAACGCTGAAACTTGTCGGGCTGCTGTTCCGCGAGGACCGCAATCGCCGTCGCCGTCAGGTGCTGGCGGTCTTCCTGCGGAATCTGGTCGATGTGCGCAAGCGCCTCTTCCGGCGCCTGGAGCACCCAGCGGATGAAAGCGCCGCGCATGGCTGCCTGGCGCGGTTCGCCCGGTTCCTGGGACATCGCGGTCCGGAATGCGGCTTGCAGTTCGGGCGCGGATACGACGGCCGAGCCGCTGCGCATGATAGACATCAACTCGTTGAACGCCATGTTCCGTCCGGCTCCGCCGCCGGGCGCCATGGCCTGGGCGCCGGGCTGCTGACCTTGAGCGGATTCCGTCGTCCGGGCTTTCCCGGCCGGTTCGTCGTCGCCTTCCACATGCTGATAGAGCTGAATGCCGATGCCGATCCCAAGTACCGGCGCAAGCAGGAAAGGAAGCAATATTCCGAACTTCATGCGGTTATCTCCGGGGCTGTGCTGTTGCAAGCCCGCCAAAAACGACTGCGCGGACTGCCTTTCGGCAGCCCGCAAAAGTGAGGAACAGGACGAAGCGCGGCAGATGCACCCCATGTACCACCGGCACAGCGCTTCGCCGGGGCTTCATCAATACGGGCAGGTCTCCCGGTATTCCGAGATCGCGGTCAGCGAGAGATCGGATTGATGCGGTGTTCCGCACAGGTAAGGACTGTAGCGGGTATCGTTGTCGATGAAGCGCTTCATCCACGACACGCCGTACTTGCCGATCAGCCCGGCATTGCTGTTGCCGCTATTGGCGCAGCTGTGGCTGCCGTTGTTGATTTCCAGATAC
>NZ_DASZBA010000152.1:0-21009 GCF_035944575.1 Noviherbaspirillum sp. | reverse complement strand
TCCTGCTTCTGCCGGTGTCAGGTACTGGCGCCTTTTCGCCACGAAAATCCGGAGAAAAACATATTGTTATCAAGCAATGTTATTCTCATGGGAAATACTTATTGCCGATCCGGCGTCCAGCGGCATCCATTATGAGAATAGAGAAGATGACAGCTTCCGAGGACCAATCTCTTGCGCCTTCCTTGGCGGAGGAAAAGCTTGCCGGGTTGGTTGAGCTGTTGTCGGACTGGTACTGGGAGCAGGACGAGGAATTCCGCTTCACGGTCATGACCGGAAAGGGACTGCAAAACGCCCATATCGATCCCCGGCTGCTGATGGGAACGAGGCGCTGGGACGGTAACCGTACCGCGGTGAGCCTGGACGGCAGCTGGGAGCGCCACCGGGCCATGCTCGAGGCGCACCAGCCCTTTACCAATTTCATCTACAAAACCATACGCGCCAAGGACCGCGCGCAGTACCTCAGTACCAGCGGCGAGCCGATTTTCGATGCCGGGGGACGTTTCCGCGGCTATCGCGGCATCGGCAAGGATGTCACCCAGCAGGTTCAGCTTGAAATGCGGCGCACCATCGAGCACGCGGTCACGCGCATCCTCGCTTCGTCGGAGGATGTCGCCGGGTGCATGAGCCGCATCATCCAGGTGATTTGCGAAACCCTGGGGTGGACCTGCGGCGCGCATTGGCGTGTGGACGAGGCGCGCGACATGCTGTGCTGCGCCGAAAGCTGGTCCGTCGCCTCTTTTCCCATCGAAGAATTTCTGCAGGCCGGACGACACGAGGTGCGGGTAGATAAGACGCCTGCCGGTCTGATCCGGGCCGCTTGGGCCACCGGCGAACCCGTCTGGCTGCGTGACGTGGTGCAGGAGCCGACCTTCCGCCGTGCCGCCACCGCGGCCAAGGCAGGACTTCACAGCGCCTTCGCATTTCCGATCCGGAGAGGGACGAAGGTGATCGGGGTGATGGAAATGTTTAGCCGCGATATCCACCGGCCCGATCCCGATCTGCTGGTTTGCGTGGGCTATGTCGGCGACCAGATCAGCCAGTTTCTCCAGCTCGTGCAGGCACGCCGCCAGCTCCGCCAGAGCGAGGAGCGCTACCGCAGCCTCACGGAGCTGTCATCCGACTGGCTATGGGAACAGGATGCGGATTTCCGGACCACGTTCATTGACGGGGCAATGAAGGAAAAGGCCGGACTCGATCCCGAGGCCCGCATGGGGAAATTCCGCTGGGACCTGCCGGCTCTGAACATGACCCAGGAAGACTGGGCGCGACACCGCATGCAGCTTGAACAGCATGAGCCGTTCCATGAACTCGAATTGCAGCTGCGAGACCTCGACGGCAATGAACGCTGGATCTCGATCAGCGGACGGCCGGTATTCGATGCGCAGGGGCGTTTCTGCGGATATCGCGGCATCGGAAAGGACATCAGCGCCCGCAAGGTGACCGAAGAGCGCATCCAGTACCTGGCGACTCATGACGGGCTGACTGGACTGCCGAATCGCGCGCTCTTCAACAAAATCCTGCAACTGGCGATCAATACATCGCGTCGCTACAAGCGCAAGTTTGCAGTGCTGTTTATCGACCTCGACCGCTTCAAGCTCATCAACGACACGCTTGGGCACGACGCCGGCGATCTGCTTCTCACGACGATGAGCACACGCCTCACCGAGTGCCTGCGCACCAGCGATGTCGTGGCACGGCTTGGGGGCGATGAATTCGTGGTACTGCTGCAGGAAGTCGACGAAGAACGCGATGTCGCTGCGGTGGCGGACAAAATCCTGTCAGTGGTGATGAAGCCGGTGGTGCTGCATGGACAGGAGTGCCGCGTCACGACCAGTATCGGCATCTGCATGTTCCCGTCCCACGCGCAGGATGAGCAATCGCTGATGAAGAATGCCGACGTGGCGATGTATCGGGCCAAGGATGAAGGCAAGAACAATTACCGGTTTTATTCAGAAGATATCCGCTCGCAATCGCTGGAACGGCTCGCGCTGGAATCCAGCCTTCGCCACGCGGTGGAGCGGCAGGAATTTTTCCTGCTGTACCAGGCCAAGCTCGACCTGAAGACAGGCATGATTACCGGCGTGGAGGCGCTGCTGCGCTGGAACCATCCGGAACTTGGCATCGTGCCGCCTTTGCAATTCATTCCACTGGCGGAGGAAACCGGCTTGATCATCCCGATCGGGAGATGGGTAATGGCCGAAGCCTGCCGCCAGAACGTCGCATGGCAAAAACAGGGCTTCCCGCCGTTGTGCATGGCAATCAATCTGTCGGGATGCCAGTTTGCCGACGACTCGCTGCCCGACTCCATCGCGGATGCGCTGGCGCAATCCGGCATGGATCCGACCCTGCTTGAACTGGAACTGACCGAGAGCATGGTGATCCAGCATCCGGATCGGGCTTCCAGGCTGCTGGCCACAATCAAGAGCATGGGCGTGCGGCTGGCGATCGATGATTTCGGTACCGGCTACTCGTCGCTGGCGCAATTGAAACGGTTTCCGATCGATACCCTGAAGGTGGATCGTTCCTTCATCCGCGACATCCCGGGCGATGCGGAAGACAAAGCCATCACCAAGGCCATCATCGCGATGGGGAAAACACTCAGCCTGACGGTGGTCGCCGAAGGCGTGGAAACCGAAGAGCAGGTCGAATTCCTCCGCAGCCATGCCTGCGACGAAATCCAGGGCTTCCATTTCAGCAAGCCGATCGCGCCGGAATCCTTTGCGGAGTTCTGGCGTCAGCACCGGCAAAGCCGGTAAGAGCACGCAGGAAAACGGGTTTTCAAGTATTGCGAATCACGACCAGCTTCGACAGCCCGAATACATTCACCTTCTTCACCGATTCGATTTCCCAGTCGTATTTCAGGATCTGCTCATCGAAGCAGAAGTCGGAGCGGAAGCCGATCTTGTCGGCAAGAGAGCGCACCGCCTGTTCCAGGAACCACCAGAAGCGGCTCCCGCTGAAATGGTTCAGGATCAGAATGGTGCCGCCCTTGCGGCAGACGCGGCGAATTTCAGCTACCAGCTTTTCCGGATTCGGCGTTACCGACAAAACATAGGGCATTGCTACGCAATCGAAGCTTCCGTCCGGAAAATCCATTGATTCGGCATTCATCGCCGCCAGCTTGATGTCGTGGTTTGTCAGTTTGCTGGCGCGTTCGCGTGCGATATCCAGCATGTGGGTGGAGATGTCGATGCCCACGATACGCGAGGTGGAAGGGTACTGGCTGAGTGTCAGTCCGGTACCGACCCCGACTTCCAGCAATGACGACGGGCGCAGATTGCGCACCGCCTGGGTCAGCGCACGTCGGCCCGGTTCAAATGCGGCACCAAATAAACGGTCATATAAAGGAGCATAGAAGCGATAAGTAGTAACGACGTTATCAACGGAAATCGGGTTCATATAGTTGTGTGGGCTAAGTTGATAAAGCGATATGTAAGACTCTTGGGAAGCAGAAAGTTCATCCGCGACGCCAAGCCCGAATGAAAACTTGAACGAAAATTGATGCGAAACGAAGCATAGAGTAGCTTATTCCTGCATTTCGGAATGAAATCAGGGTCATTTGCACATATGAACGAATAGCATCCCGGCGGTTTCCGCACCGGAATCAACGCAGAAACTTGCCTGCGAAACGATGTGGCAAGGGTTGAAATTCAGCGACGTTTCGACATCGCCCGATGCCTGTCGTAAAACCCGGGGTCCTTCTTGCGCACCCAATTGACGAACTTGCGGATCTCTTCATTTTCGAGAAGCCGTTCGGGGGTATGGTAGTAGTCGGCCAGTTCCTTCTCGGAAAACACCGAATGGATTTTGTTATGGCAGATGCGGTGCATGCGCACCGTGGCGCGGCCGCGGTAGGCACGCGGCACCAGATGATGATCATTAACCGACGGGCCGTCGATCAACTCTCTACCGCATAGGGGACAGGTTTCCATTGATGCCGGCCCGATTGAATGCAGGCGTTGTTCAATCGGGATAAAAAGAGCGGTCAGGCAAGTAAGGCCGTAATACGGACAGTGAACGGCCGGCGAATGGCCATGATACCGTTTCGCTGCAACTCCGATCGCGCCGGCGGCATCCGGGCGCCAGGTGGTGGCGCCCGGAACCGTCCGTCACTCCGGGGGTGGCAAGACTTACTTCGGCAACAGCACGGTATCGATCTCGTGGATCACGCCGTTCGACTGGTTCACATCGTAAGTACTGATCTTCGCTGTATTGCCGCTGTCATCCATGACATGGATGTTGTGGGCGCCGTTCATGGCGAAAGTCAGCTTGCCGCCGCTTGCGGTTGCGAGCTGCGCCTTGCCGTTCTGCTTCTTGATCTCCGCCTGGAGTGCGTCGAAGTCATATTTTCCCGGCACGACGTGATAGGTCAGGACCTTCGTGAGCCCGCCTTTGTTTTCCGGTTTCAGCAGCGTGTCAACGGTGCCGGCAGGCAGTTTGCCGAAGGCGGTGTTGGTTGGCGCGAATACTGTGAACGGGCCTTTGCCCTTGAGGGTGTCCACCAGGCCGGCGGCCTTCACGGCGGCGACCAGTGTGGTGTGATCGGCGGAATTCACCGCATTGTCGATGATGTCCTTGCTGGGCAGCATGCTTTGCCCGCCGACCATCACGGCGTTTTGGGCGAAAGCGGCGCTGGCGGATGCCAGTGTGGCGGCAATGATGAGGGCGGAAGTCAGTTTGCGCATGGTGTTCTCTCCTGTAGTGAAGCGGGTAAGCGATTGATTTAAATGTGAACTGCGAAGGAATATACGAACGCCTTCAGCAATCGGATTCAGTAAATCAACACTTTTTTCTATCGAAGAAGTTGCATGCGATCACGCCTTGTCCCCGCCCATGGACAGGGCAGTCTGTGTTTTATCAAGCAAGCATCAAACTTGATGCATTGGAAACTGGCGTTGATTATTCGACATGGTGGAGAATAGGTCGATTCCATCCCGACAATTCCCGCCATGACCCGACTTCTGTTTGCCGGCACCATTTTTTCCAGCGCCTTTCTGCTTTTCCTGGTCCAGCCGTTGATTTCGAAACAGATTCTTCCCTGGTTTGGCGGGTCGGCAGCGGTGTGGGCCACCTGCATGGTGTTCTTTCAGGTCATGCTGTTTCTCGGTTATGCGTACTCGGACTGGGTGGCACGCCATCTGCCACCACGCCGCCAGATGCTGTTGCATGTCATCCTGCTGGCAGTCAGCCTCATCACGCTGCCCATCGTCGCGGCGTCGTCATGGAAGCCGGCAGGCGCGGAAGATCCGATGGTGCGCATCCTGCTCCTGCTGTTTGCCACCATCGGCCTGCCGTATTTCCTGCTCTCGACCACCGGCCCGCTGGTGCAGACATGGGTGACCCGTACGCTGGCGGACGCGCGCGTATACCGCTATTTTTCGCTCTCCAACCTCGCATCGCTGATTGCGCTCGTCTGCTATCCGTTCGTGATCGAGCCGCATGCGCCCATCCTGCTGCAGGCGCGTGCCTGGTCTGTCGTGTATGGCCTGTTCGCGCTGCTATGCGCCGGGTCCGCGCTGTACTTTGCAAGCCATGCGGGACCGGTTTCGTCGGCTTCCGCGGTACCTGATGATTCGGGCGAGTCCGCTGCCGCGCCCAAGGCCCAGGCTGCTGCCCCACGGGTACGGGATTACCTGTTGTGGATCAGCCTGTCGGCGCTGGGGTCATGGCTCTTGGTCGCCGTCACCAACCACATCACGCAAAACATCGCCGCCATTCCTTTTCTCTGGCTGCTGCCGCTGACGATTTACCTGTTCACCTTCATCCTGTGCTTCGAAAGCGACCGCTGGTATTCGCGGCCGGTCTTCCTGCTGCCCACCGCGGCAGCAATGGCGGTATGCGCATACGGCCTGCAGGACATCAATATCAGCGTGAACATCAAGCTCGCGGTGCCAATGTATGTGATTGGCCTGTTTTTCTTCTGCATGTTCCTGCATGGCGAGCTGTCGAGGATGCGTCCTGCGCCGCGTTACCTGACCCGCTTTTACTTGATGGTGTCATTGGGAGGCGCGCTCGGCGGCATCGCCGTCGGCCTGGTCGCACCAAATGTGCTGCCGGCCTACTACGAACTCGGCATCGGCCTGGTTGTGGTGGGGCTGCTCGGTGTCATCGTTTTGCGCAGCCGCCGCCTCGTCGCGGCAGCGGCGTTCTGCGTGGCGGTGCTGTGCGGTTACTTCCTTGTGCTGCAAATATCGGGCGACTTCAAGGATGCGCGCCGCATCGATCGCAGTTTCTACGGCAGCCTGCGCACGGTGGACAAGACGTACTTCGATGCCAGCCGCAACGTGCGCGAGCTTTATCACGGTGCCATCCGGCACGGCGAACAGTATCTGACGCCCGAGATGCGTGCCGAACCTACCACCTATTACGGCCGCGACTCCGGCATCGGCGTCGCCATCGCGCATACCCGGGTGCCGCAGAAGAAAGTGGGGCTGATCGGCCTCGGCGCCGGCACGCTGGCCGTTTACGGCGAACCGGGCGATGTCTACCGTTTCTATGAAATCAATCCGCAGGTGATCGATATCGCGCAGAGCGAATTCAGCTTCCTGCGCGACAGCAAGGCGAAAGTGGATACGGTGCTGGGCGATGCACGTCTCGCGCTCGAAAAGGAGCCGCCGCAGAATTTCGATGTGCTGGCCGTCGATGCATTTTCAGGCGACTCCATTCCGGTTCACCTGATCACGCGGGAAGCGATGGATGTCTACCTGCGCCACATGCATCCGCAAGGCGTGATTGCCTTCCACGTCACCAACAAGTTTCTGCTCCTGGCGCCGGTAGTGCAGCGCCTGGCGGCGGACCGCGGCCTGGAATCGGTATTGATCGAGGATGAAGGCGTGGGTACCACCGAACACAGCACCGACTGGGTGCTGGTCGCCAGGGATAAAAGCGTGCTTCAGAAAGCGGCGATCCAGGATGTCGCAACGACCATCAAGCCGATACCAGGGCTGGAAGTGTGGACGGATGACTTCAATAATCTGTTTGATGTATTGAAGTAGAGCCGGACCGCGCCGGCCGAAAGCTGCATCGGACTATTGGACTATCGGACGGTAAAGCCGAACACCTCTTTCTCGTTGAACTTCCACAGGCAAACCTGTTCGACATAGTACTCGTGCAGGTGATAGATTTCTTTTGCGATCGGCGCCGGGAAACCCGCCCGGCCGGGCCTGCTGCGGTCGAGGATCAGGCTGCCGAGATACTTGTTGCAGAGCGGCTGCTCATACCAGAGCAGCGCGATTCTATTGACGATGCGTGGATAGCGTTTTGCCAGTTCCATCGGACGCACATGCGCCGGCAGCGTGGACAGCCATCTGAAGGTGTGTTTATCAGGCTCGCGGGCTTCCGGATCATTGCGACGCTGAAAGATAGAACGGTCCATCGCTGACTTCCCTATTCATCAGAAAACAAACAGGAGGCACCGGCACCTTTCGGTCTGATCTGCCGCTGGCATCGACCCGAAATGTTGCCTGTTACGAAATGTTAATTTTTTTATTCTAATCTACTTCGCAGCTATAGCAAATTAGAAATTTCACGCTGTCGCAATTAAATTTTATGCAACTTTCAAGCGCGATAATTTAGGCTGACGTCATAACCAACTATGAGTTATTTCGGAACCGGCGAACCGGTTCGGTACATCCCAACCAAGCAAAAAAGATCCCGGGGCGCAGTGGCAGTCACCTGCTCCGGGGCGCATCAGAAACTGCCGATAAAGTCACGCTTGCCGATATCGACGCCGTTATGGCGCAGGATGGCGTAAGCGGTAGTGACATGGAAGAAAAGCTGCGGAAGGGCGTAGTGCAGCAAGTAAGGCTGCCCGGCGAATTTCCGTTCGCGCGGTGTGCCGGGCTGGACCGTGATTTCGCGTTCTTCGCTGCCGTCAATCTGTTCCGGCCGAAGGCTGTCGATGAAAGCGATCGTCTTGGCGATCCTTGCATGCAGGTCGGTGAACGTTTGCTCCGTATCCTCATAGCTGGGCACATCGACACCGGCCAGCCGGGCCGCCGAACCCTTGACGAAGTCGGTGGCGATCATGACCTGGCGCAACAATGGGAACATATCTGGAAAGAGCCGCGCGTGCAGCAATGCATTCGGATCGATCTTGCGCTCGGTGGCATGGGCTTCCGCTTTCGCAAGCACTGCGTCCAGGCTATTGAGCATTTGCCTGAATACGGGAATCGATGCGGCGTACATGGAGATGGTCATGGAAGGTCCTCGGACGGTGAATGGGGATCGGGCATTCTATGCGCAATCCCGCAATGCCGCAGATTCAGCCTCGTTCGACCACAGCCACCACGCAGCGGTTACGGCCGCCTTCCTTTGCCCGGTACAGGGCGTCGTCCGCGCATTTGAACGTGGCCTCGGGTTCGCCGCGCCTCGCATGTTCGGCGATACCGATCGATATGGTGACCTTCAATTTGTCGCTGACGTCCGGGAAGGCCAGGCCTTCGATGCATTTACGCACCCGTTCGGCGGAAGTCAGCGCGCCTTCCGCAAGCGTGTCGGTCAGGACCATCACGAATTCCTCGCCGCCGAATCGCCCGAAAAAATCGGTCTGCCGCAATGCGCCGGACGCGGTTGTTGCAACCTTTCGCAATACTTCATCGCCGACGAGGTGACCGTAGGTATCGTTGATCTGCTTGAAGAAATCGATGTCGATGATGCAGATGCAGAATACCGAGCCGTTGCGGATGCAGCGCTGGGTTTCCTCGGCGATGCGCTCCATCAGGTAGCGCCGGTTATAGACGCCAGTCAGCTCGTCGCGGATGGCCATGTCGCTGATTTGCTTCAGCGCCGCTTCCAGTTCGCCGTTGCGCTTTTCCAGTTCGATATTGTTGTCGCGCACTTTGCGCCGAAGGTTGCCGATGAATCCGGCGAGATAGGTGAACTGCGCCATCGTCACCAGCAAGGCCATCCACTGCAGTACGTCGACGCGCAAGGTGATATCGGCGGGGCGGAATTGCACCAGCAGGGCGATCAGGATGGCATAGCCTCCGAGGATAAAGGCGCTCAGATAAATGAAACCGCGTGTCTTGAAGCGGAGCATGCCGAACACGAACGCCGCTACGCCAAGTAGCAGGAAGGTACTGCGCACCGCGTCGCCGAAATACATCAGGTAGAGGCCGGACAGCGATGCCAGGGCAAGCTGCACGAACGTCAGGCTGGGGTCGGCGAAGCGCTTGTTGAAATCGGTGCGGATCGTCAGGTAGATGCCGACATTGATCGCCAGCACCAGAAGCACGTAGCCCGTCACCTCGCTTGTGGTGAAATAGTCCATCGCCCAGCACACCAGGACGAAACACATATTCATTGCGTAGGCGCCGGACGCGATCAGGAAGCGCTTCAGGCGGAGCTCCTGATCCCGATCGTTGGAGGGGAACAGTGCAAAGCTGCTGGCATTCATGTTGTCTCTTGATTCTTTATTATGCGCCGACGCCGTTTTCCCTCGGAGGACACGCATTTGGGTCGACGGATTTTAGTTTCTTATGGGCAATGAGGCTATCTTACCCTGCCTGAGCACGTCGGCGCATGCCGTTTTCTAGTTACGCCCCATTTATGTTTCCAGTAACAACGGTGCTGATGGGTGGGGATGCATACCGTGCCGGTCCGGATGTTGCAACATTGACACATGATGTATGCCGGTTGGACCGACCGCCGGGCAGAGCGGCGCAGGATGGCTTATGGGTGGGGGGTGCGCTTGACGAAGAAGAGCGTCGCGCCGACTGCAATGAGGACACCGCCGAACAGGCGATTCTGATTTTTCATCGCCCGGGCATCGCGGAAGAAGCGCTGCATTGATGATGCGGCGAATGCATAACCGTGCATCACCACCAGATCGATGGCGCACATCGTCGCTGCGAGGATGGTCAATTGCGGCAACAGCGCCGCGTTCTGATTGATGAACTGCGGCAGCACGGCAACCATGAACATGATGCCCTTCGGATTGGTGGCATTGGTCAGGAAGCCGAGCAGGAAGCGGCGCCGAAGGGTCGGCGCGGCGGTGGTTTCTGCCGGCGCGGCCGGTATATCGCCATTGCTCTGCACGTCGACCTTTGCCCGCCACTGGCTGATGCCGAGATAGACAAGATACAAGGCGCCGACAATCTTGACGATGTTGAACGCAAGCTCCGACGCCAGCAGCAGCGAGCCCACCCCGGCGCCGGCGATGACCAGCACGAGAAGCAAACCGGCCTGCAAGCCGATGATGGTGCCGGTCGCTTTTCTCACGCCGTAGGAAAGACCATGGGACATCGACAGCACTGCGCCGGATCCGGGCGAGACGGCAATGATGCAGGCGGCGACAAAAAAGGTGATCCAGGTGGTGAAGCTCATTCGATCCTTATCCGGCGGCCGATGCGGAACGCGGTCGTTCCGCGCCTTCGTGCCGCTTCTCCGTGGTTGAAAAGTATTCCTCGCGCATGCGGGCCACATAGGCGGCCAGGTTGGCATGGCGCTCATTCTCCCTGCGCAAAGGCGATTCGAAATGCGGACACAGCAGCGCAAGCGTGAATGAGAAGACGGTGGCATCCGCGCCGCAGGGCATGTCACCCATCAGGTAGCGCTTGTCGCCGAGCGCTGCCGCCAGCGACTCGATGCCGCGCGCCGCAAGCGCCAGTTGTTCATCGGGCGTGTGACGGCCGATGCCGTGCGCCTTCGTGGCGCTGGCCACCTTTCGTCGCACGATCTTCTGCACGAGCGGACGTATCGGGCCAGGTATGCTCCGAAAGAATACCGCCGGACCGCGAGCGAAATTGTCGTCGTCCAGCCAGCGCCAGTGCAATGCCGCCCAATACAGGTTGTCTTCGCAAAGCTTTTCCACCGCCCATGCGATGCCACGCTGCTCTGCCGAGAGGTGCCTGTCGAAATCGATCTTGTATTTTTTCTCGATGTGCCAGCGGATGAACGTCGAATCCGCCACCACCACGCCGTCGTCCTCGATATAAGGAAGCTTGCCCTTCGGGGCCCGCCTGAATCCATTCGGGTCGGTCCGGTAGGGCAGGCCCGCCATCTTGAGCAAGGTTTCGGTCTTCGTGACGAACGGGCTGGCGTCCGGAAGGCCAAATGCCGGACCGAAGGTATAGAGAGTGATCATGCTGATCCTTTCAGGATGGCGATGCCGCGCACTGGGGTCATGATATTGACGGAAATTCAGGGCAACAGGCTGCCATGGAAGGAATGACCGTGCAATCCCCGCTCCATGGCCCCGACCGTCGCCGCGTCAGGCGCGCAGCATGGCCTTGATGCCTCGCAGCGCCTGGCGGATGCGGGCCTCGTTTTCAATCAGCGCGAAGCGCACGTACTCGTCGCCGTACTCGCCGAATCCGATGCCGGGAGACACCGATACCTTGGCTTTCTCCAGCAGCAGCTTGGCGAATTCGAGCGAACCGAGGTGGCGGTACGCTTCCGGAATGCGCGCCCAGATATACATCGACGCCTTCGGCAATTCCACCGGCCAGCCGGCTTCCTGCAGCCCCTTCACCAGCACATCGCGCCGGCGCTGGTAGCGGTCACGGATCTCCTGCACGCAGGTCTGGTCGCCTTCCAGCGCCGCGATCGCCGCCACCTGCACCGGCGTGAAGCTGCCGTAATCGTGATAGCTCTTGATGCGGGCCAGCGCGGCGACCAATTCCTGGTTGCCGACCATGAAGCCGATGCGCCAGCCCGCCATGTTGTAGCTCTTCGACATGGTGAAGAACTCCACCGCCACATCGCGTGCGCCGGGCACTTGCATGATCGACGGCGCCTTCCAGCCGTCGAACACGATGTCGGCATAGGCAAGATCATGCACCACCAGGATGTCGTGTTCCTTCGCCAGCCTGACCACGCGTTCGAAGAAATCCAGTTCCACGCATTGCGCGGTCGGATTCGACGGAAAGCCGAGAATCATCATCTTCGGCTTCGGGTAGCTTTCCCGGATCGCCCGCTCCAGCTCGGCGAAAAAATCGACTTCGGGACTCATGCGCACCGAGCGGATATCGGCACCGGCAATCACCGCGCCATAGATATGAATCGGATAGCTGGGATTCGGCACCAGTACCGTGTCCCCGCGGTCCAGCGTCGCCAGCATCAGGTGTGCGAGGCCTTCCTTCGAGCCGATCGTCACGATCGCTTCGGTATCCGGGTCCAGGTCCACGTCGTAGCGGTCCTTGTACCAATGGGTGATGGCCCGCCTGAGGCGCGGGATGCCCTTCGAGGCGGAATAGCCATGGGTGTCGGGACGTCTGGACGCTTCGGCCAGCTTGTCGACGATGTGCTGTGGCGTGGCGCCGTCGGGATTGCCCATCGACATGTCGATGATGTCTTCGCCACGACGGCGCGCGGCCATCTTCAGTTCGGCGGTGATGTTGAAAACGTAAGGGGGAAGGCGATTGATGCGCGAAAAGCTGCGCGGCGTGCGGGATTGCGTCATGGTGTTCTTTCACGTAAGCGCCCGGAACCGTCCGAGCGACGTGGCGCGAATGTGTCGCGCCGGAACCGATTCTAAACAGGCAATGTCGAGGATGCAAGTTCAATTCTGATGACGTCGCAGTTCATCCAGCGCATAGCGTGTGCCGCGCCAGTCGATGCCGCCCCGCAGCAGCGCCGTCAGGCTGCCGCGCCACCATATCGCCAGCTCCAGAAGGCTGACGAAAGGCGTAAAGATCAGGCAGCGGTAGCCCCAGCCGGCGATATGCAGCCTGCCGGCAAACAGCAGCAGGCTGGTCATTGCGGTGGCGGCGTTGATCCAACGGGTTGCTCCCTCGGTGACGATCAGGCCGATCCACGGCCACACGCGCAGCAGCAGCATCGCCACAGTGACGGCGATCAGTTGGCCTAGCTGGAAGTCGAAGGCGGCGAAGATGTTTTTCTGCATGCCGTTGATCATGTCCGATGCGCTGCGATACCACTCCACGCCGACGAGGTCGCGGCCGAACAATACATGCTGACGGAAACCGGCGGTCTTGATGCGCTTGCCAAGCATCATGTCGTCCAGCACCGCGAGCGGAATGGCGCCGTGCCCGCGGATGGCCCGGTATGCTCCGGCGCGCACGAGATTGAAGCCGCCTGCGCCGAGGAAGTGCCTGGGCGAGGTGGCCACCTTCCAGGGTTTGAAGCGCGCCATGAAATTCACCGAGAAGCTCAGCACCAGCATGCGCAGCAATTGCGTCTTCACGACGACGTCGAACAACAATGTCAGGTGATCAACGCCATGCTGCTCGCAGTAATTGACCGCCCGTGTCAGGGCGCTGGGCTCGAATACCACATCGGCATCGGTGAACAGCAGGTAGTCACCGCCGGCGATCGCCGCGCCGCAGGAAAGCGCGTGATTCTTCCCCAGCCAGCCGGCTGGGAGCTCTGTGATGTGCAGCACACGCAACTGCGGATAATCCCCCGCCATGCGGTCGAGTATGGCCGGCGTGGCGTCGGTCGAGCGGTCGTCGATGGCGATGATTTCGAAGTTGGGGTAGTGCAGCGCGAGCAGCGAACGCAATGCCGGCTCGATCGTGTCCGCTTCATTCAGGGCCGGTACGATCACCGACACCTTCGGCGGATTCGGTCCGAGGACCGGAAGGATGTCGGCGAGCTGCCCGATCTTCCGTGCGCCGAGCGCGACATCGGTCAACACGATGGCCGTAACGATCAGGACTGCCAGTGAAAGCCAGAAAGTCGGATCAAGCGCCATATTTGCAGTATCGCTAATTGTACAAAGCATATTTGACGGCCTGCCGGCATAGTCGTTCGGCCGTGCTTAGGAATGTCAAGGATATGTCCCTGTTCATCCGCAGGAATTCCGCCGGCCTTCCCTATACAATGCAACGGGTTTGATGAGGCAATCGGAGCATGGATGGTATCAACTTCATTTTCGTACGGTCCCGAGCCGTCGGGCTTGATCTGCGGCTATCTTTTCAGGGACGGAGGCGAAGGCAATCTTGTCGGTACCGCGGAAACGCTCGACTGGCTGCGGGACCGCCGGGATGGACGGCGGACAGGCGAATTCCTCTGGCTGCATTTCAACCTGGCCATCGCGGGCAGCGAAAAATGGCTTCTCGATCACGGCGGGTTGCCGGAAGAGTTTTATGAGACCCTGCATGAAGGTTCCCGCTCGACGCGCATCGAACATGCGAACGGCAAGCTGGTTGCGGTGGTGAACGATGTGGTGTTCGACTTTTCCTTCGATCCGTCCGATATCGCCACCTTGTGGGCCAGCCTGGACGAGCACCTGGTCATCACCGCGCGCCGCCAGCCCTTGCAGTCGATAGACCGGCTGCGCAGCGCCGTCAGCAAGGGGGAGCCGATCCGCTCCACTGTTGAACTTCTGAATCACCTGCTGCGCGATCAGGCCGACGTGCTGGTGAACATCGTCCGCGACTGCGTACGGCGCGTCGATGAAATAGAGGATCATCTGCTGGCGGGAAAACTGCGGACCAAGCGTGCCAACCTCGGGGAGCTCAGGCGGGTGTTGGTGCGGTTACGGCGCTTGCTGGCGCCGGAGCCTGCCGCATTGTTCCGGCTGTTGCAAAGGCCGCCTCACTGGGTGGCGGAGTCGGACTCGCAGGACCTGCGCCAATCAACGGAGGAATTCTCGGTCGTGCTCAATGATATGGCAGCGTTGCAGGAGCGGATCAAGCTTTTGCAGGAAGAGATCGCGGCCCGCGTGAATGAAGAAAACAGCCGAAGCCTTTTCGTGCTCACCATCGTCACCGTGCTGGCGCTGCCGATCAATATTCTCGCGGGTTTGTTCGGCATGAACGTCGGCGGCGTGCCGCTGGCCGAAAACAGCGATGGTTTCTGGATCGTGGTTGGCATCGTGGCGACATTCACCGTACTGGCCGGATGGTTCGCGTTTCATAGCCAGCGCGACTGATCTTGTCAAAAAAATAGCCACCCCCTGGGTGGCTATTCATCTTGCGTGTGCCGCTCCTTTAGACGCCCAGCAGCTTCTTCGCTTCCTGCAAGGATTTCATCGACTCGGCATGCTTGCCTTCCTTGTGAAGCTTTTCGCCTTCCGCTCTCAATTCTTTTGCCTTGCTGATGTTCTCCGCGCTGACCCCGCTTGCGGAACTTAATCTCGCGTCGATCGTCTTCATTTCATTGGGGCAGTTGTGCGCGAACGCCAGCGATGAGGCTGAAAACAGCAATACCGTCAAAAGCTTTTTCATTTGAGTCTCCTGATTGATTTTCCGGTTCAAGAACAAGTCGCCAAGCGCAGCTTTGCTTGCCATCCTCCGCAGGTTTCGGGCCTGCGATCCATTACTTTACGCCTGTTGCACAAGCCTGTCAGGCAGCAGGGCGGTTACCGGTTGTAGACATACCTATGCGCTTTCGTTGTGCCGCTTGTTTTATTCTTTCCCTTTGTGCCGTCTCGTCCGCTTCGGCGAGACAGCCATCCGTTGTCGACGGGCTGCAGGAGGAGCTGCGGCAACTCCTTCCGCCGCGCACCGCAAAGGCGCCGGCAAGCGCGGAAATAGAGACCGGATTTTCGCCGGACGGCGATGCCGAGCGGCTGGTTTTGAAAACAATCGATTCGGCGACCAAAAGCGTCCGGCTGGCAGCCTATGCGTTCACATCGCCGAAAGTCGTGCAGGCACTCCTGCGGGCGAAACGTCGGGGCGTGGACGTGCGGGTGGTGGCGGACAACAGCGGGCCGAAATTGAAATCCGGCGCGGCGGCGCTCAACCTGGTGGCGGGAGCCGGCATTCCGACGCGGCTCAACGGCAAATATGCCATCCACCACGACAAGTACGTCATCGTCGACGGGCGTCATGTGCAGACCGGTTCCTTCAACTACAGCCAGGCCGCCGCGAAATCCAACAGCGAGAACGTCATCGTCATCTGGCACAACCCGGAACTGGCCGCACACTACCTGCGCCATTGGGAAAGCCGGTTCGAGGAAGGTACCGCGTACAGGAAGCCTTACTGACTCAGTCGCGTCCCGGCTTCAATGGAAAGAGCTGCTGCTTTACGAATCCATCCGGCACATAGTCGCCGACCACGCCGTACTTCTCCGGAAAGGTCTTGTCGGTCTTGACGGCGGTGCCGAAGAAGTAATCGAGGAATGCGAAATGCGCTGCGTAGTTCCTGTCGATCGCCGCGTCGTCGGAGGAATGGTGCCAGTGATGGAAGTCGGGAGTGACCACCAGGTATTTCAGCGGCCCCCATGGCAGATGCACGTTCGCGTGGTTGAACACCGCCTGGAAGCCTACGACGATGATGTAGGCATCCATCACCGATTTCTCGAATCCGAGCACATACAGCGGTCCAAGCACCAGTACACGGGTCAAGACGAGTTCGAATACATGCATGCGCGATCCGGCGATCCAGTCCATCGTTTTGGCGCTGTGATGGATCGCATGGAAGCGCCAGAGGAAGGGCACTTCGTGATAGGCGCGGTGCGTCCAGTACTGCATCAGGTCGGCCACCAGGATGCAGAGCAAAAGCTGCGGAATGAAATTGATCGCCTGCACTGCCTGCTGAAGTTCCCCGCGCACCATCCAGCCGAATACGCGGTGTATCAGGAAGTTGACGATCAGCAGCACGAGCCCGACGAGGAAATGGTTGACGACGAAGTGGACGAAGTCGGTCTGCCACTCCTTGCGGAAGATCGCCTGCCCTTTGTACAGCGGGAAAATCTTTTCGATCAGGACGAAGATCAGCGTCGACCCGAGCAGATCGAGGATGAACCAGTCAAGACCGATATAGGGCGTGTTGTCGGGGAAGTCGCCGACCGGAACTTCCGACCCGCCGAGCGCCACCGCCGCCAGCACCAGGCACAGCGCCGCAATGTTCAGGTTGCGCCTGCGCCTGAATAGAATGTTGGCGATGGAAAGGCCGCCCGCGATGATCAGCGAAAAGAACAATATCTGGCGCAGCAGGTCCACCGAATACTGCTTGCGCAATTGAGGCGTGGTCAGGTACTCCGGAAAGTGAAACGCGACCACGCCGAGAAAACAAAGTATCCCCAGCGTCAGCGCCAGCACGCCGGTCACCATTCCGTGGCCAGTCTTCAGTTCGCCGCTCTCCCTGAGCAGGCTTGCGGTTTCGTCGATCACGTCGCCGGCAAGCTTCACCGGTGTGACGAGCGTTGAATCGAGCACCTTCCTGGTGCCGGACGGCTGGCTTTTCTTATTCATGACTACTTTTCCCTGGATGCCGGCGGACGGCGCTGCGGCACTGTAGCAAGCTCCCGTTTGCGAAGTCAATCGACGTGCATCTTCGGCAGTAACCGCTTTTCCAGCTGCTCGAACAACCATTGGGTGAGCAAGGCGAGTGCCGCCGCAGGTATGGCGCCGGCCAGCAGCATATCGTTGTCGTTCAATGCCAGGCCGGTGACGATCCGCTCCCCATAGCCGCCGGCGCCGATGAAGGCGGCGATCGTGGCGGTGCCTACGCTCATCACCGAGGCGGTCTTCAGTCCGGCGAGGATCACCGGCAGTGCCAGCGGCAGGTCGATGTGCAGCAGCCGGTCGCGCGGCGTCAAGCCGAGTGCCAGAGCGGCCAGCCGCAGTCCGTGCGGCACCTGTTCGATGCCGGTGGCGGTATTGCGCACGATGGGCAGAAGGGCATACAGGAACAGCGCAATCAACGCCGGCAGGGTGCCGATCGCGCCCAGCAAGGGAATCAGCATCGCGAACAGCGCCAGGGCGGGCACCGTCTGCAAGACACCGACCAGGGCCATCACGGCCTGCCTCAGGCGGCGCCGATAGGCTGCCAGGATGCCCAGCGGTATGCCGATGGCCGCCGCCGCGGCCACCGATGCCAGCACCAGCAGGATGTGCTCGCGCGTCAGCCGCCAAAGGCTGTCATCGAACAGCTTGCGCCACAATCCATCACGGGCCGGCGCCTTGCCTGCGTCCGGAGACAGGAAGCTTTTCGCCGCCTCGGTAAAGGACTTGCCTTCCAGTTCGGCTGCCGCGTTCATCGCGATCATGTCCGCTTCGGAAATGCGGCCCTCCAGCCGCCGCAGTGCCTGCCACGCAGCCGGGAAGCGGCGTTCGACATCGAGCCGGTACAGCAGCAGTGCGTCATAGCGCGGAAAGTAGCCTGCGTCGTCCGGCAGAACCCGCAAGCCGTATTGCCTGATTTTTGCGTCCGTCGAATAGATGTCGATCACATCGACCTGGCGGGCGGCGAGAGCTTCGTAGGCGATGCCGTGGTCGAGACCGGACGGCTTCTGCGGCAACCGATAGCGACTTGCCAATCCCGGCCAGCCGTCGGCTCTCCCCAGGAACTCATGCGACAGCCCCAGCCTCAGGCCTGGCGCTTTAGCCAGCCCGCTGATGTTCCGCAATCCGTTGTCGTCGCCCGCGCGCATGGCCAATGCATAAGTATTGTTGAAGCCAAGGCGCACCGCCGCGCCGATGCCTGAAGGGGCAAGTTCCCGGTTGATCTGTTCCAGCGAGGTCGGCGCCGCGTGCCTGAGGATTTCCAGGTCGATCGTGCCTAGGTATTCGGCGTATATATCAATGCTGCCGCTCTTGAGCGCTTCGAAGACGATCGCGGTATTGCCCAATCCCTGGCGCTGTTCGACCCTGGCATGAGGAGCGGCGGTCTGGGCGATGACTTCGGACAGTACGTAGGATTCGGTGAACCGCTTGGAACCGATCCGCAGCACATCGTCGGCGACGGCGGGCAACGGCGACAAACACGGCGCGCACACGCAGATCCCCAGCAGCAGCCGATGCCAGTGGCGTATTGCGGCGCGCATGCATGCCGCGTTTTTGATGATTCGAATAGGCACTGTCGTCTCCTGCCAGGAAGCTCGGCCCGGACGGGAACGCGGTCGCAAGCCATTTCGCGACCCGGCGTCCTGGCCGCGGCGCTGCTCTTGAACTCGTTCAATCGGCCCGGTTTGTTGCAAATTTGTTGTTTCGACGATGACAAGTTTTGTTGTCAATGTCAAAATTCGCGGCGGCAGCCCGGATCGCTTGTTTTCCGGTGCCCATAAAAATAATCCAGTTGCACTCACTTCCCGGGAGTAAACCATGTCAGGCAGCACCCGCTTTACCCTGTCGCTTTGCGTTTCGCTGGCGGCGTTCTCAGCCCATGCCCAGTCGCGCGGTCCTGCCGCCCAATACTGGGTCGACCTGGCAACCAACAATGTCTCCATGCCGGGCATGCAGCAGGATATAGGAAGCGGCGGCCTCGGTGCCGGTCTGCTCGGAAGCATCATGGGCGGCGGGTCGCCGATGATGGGTGCATCCGGCAGCAAGTCCCTGAGTGCCGAACTGCATGTGCGCGCCCATCCTTCCGGAGTGGAAGGCACGCATGCCATCCCGGCGGACATGAATATGGGACAGTCGCTGCTGCTGTTGCCGAACAAGCCGAAACAGGCGACTCATACGCCGACGCGCTCCGGCGACCAGCCGGCCGAAAAGCCGAAAGGGCGCATCCTGCTGTACTGGGGCTGCGGCAGTACCATTCGGGCCGGTCAGCCGAAGGTGCTGGATTTCGGCAAGCAGGATTACCGCGAGTTTTCACAGTTTTTCGCCGGCAGCGGCGGTGCTTCCAGCCACGGCGTGCAGAACCGGCCTGGCAATGCACTATGGCCGAACGAGCGGGACAGCAAGCCGGTGCCCGACAATGCATCGCTGAAGGGCAGTCATGCGATCAGCGGCGACGGGGTTCCGGCGAGCCTGAAATTCACGGTCGGCGCAGAGCATGATTTCCTGCCGAAGGTCCAGATGACCACCAAGGGCATGCCAAAGGACGGCGTACAGGTGGATTGGACATCGATGCAGAACGCGAAAGGCTATTTCCTGCATGCGCAGGGTAGCGCTGCCGGGCAGGGCGGTGCCCAGGACATGATCTTCTGGAGTTCCAGCGAACGGCCTGAGAACGGCTGGTCGCTGATGACATACCAGGCGCCGGCACAGATTGCAAAGCTTCTTCAGCAAAAGGTGATTCTGCCGCCCTCGACCGTCAATTGCACCGTGCCGAAAGGCATTTTCGATCAGGCCGAGAGCGCGATGCTGAACATGATCGCTTACGGTCCGGAACTCAACCTGTCGCATCCGGAGCGTCCGGCCAAGGCGCCGGCGGGCTGGCAGCCGGATTGGACGGCGCGCGTGCGTATCAAATCGACCGGCATGACGATGCTGGGCATGCAGGACGGCGTGGAGGGGCGTCGTTCGGGCGGGCGTGACGGGGGAAACAGTCCGGATAACGGCGGTGATAACGGAAATGGCGGAAATGGCGGCGATGGCGTCACGCCGAGCCTGCCGAACCCGATCAACATTCTGCGCGGTTTGTTCGGCAGCTGATGTGCTTGCAAGGGGATGCCGGGCGTCCCCGCGGCACGGTCACACTGCTTCTACGGAAAGATGCGTACGCAGTTGGGCCGTGTCGTAGATGTAAGTCAGCTTTGACAGCAGGTTGCGCTTCGGCGCCAGCTCGAACAGCGACATCAGCTCCAGGTTCAGCGATTTGCCGCTTTTGAGCACCCAGGTGTAGTTGAATTGCAGGGCCATTGCCCGATCGTCATTGATCGCTTCGAAAATGTTCTGCAGTCGGATGATGGAATGTTTGGTGTCGTTGAAGAGCATCTTGTGATACTCCTCGACGCTCATCTCGCCATATAAGGGAGATACGACGGTCGCGTCCTGGGTGAAAAACGACAATACTGCTGGCAGATCGGCTCTGTTGGCTGCGGCCAGATACTGCTTGCAAACCTGTAATGGACTCAATCTGGACTCCGGGTTGACGGGAATGAAACGATGTGAAACGCGTAAACCAAAACGGAAGTTGTACAACCGATATGACAGCGAGGGGCGGAGACAAACGCGTCCTCAAATATACCCATTTCTACCATCTTCGCACTCCTATAAATATGGGATATCGGGTGCGTAAACACAGGAATGTTGACTGATTCCGTCATCAAAACGGCAATTTATATCGTGGTGGAAATAACCATTTGCGATATCTTTTCCATGATGCAAAGTAGCCTGCCCTGATCAGTGCCCTGCATCGCATCGAAATCTTCGATTATTTTTCTGATATTCACAGTCCTATACTGGCTTTCTCGACGTCGCATGGAGG
>NZ_DASZBA010000151.1:0-13409 GCF_035944575.1 Noviherbaspirillum sp. | reverse complement strand
ATTTCCTGTTTCTCGTGGGCGCCACCGAGCATCCGGATTCCGTGATCGGATGGGAAAACCTCAAGGCCGGTGACGTGACCGCGCTTGGCTACGCAATGCGGGGCACTGTTCACGTAGGGCCGGGGTACTGGTACCACCTGTACTCGATGGATGATCCGCGGGTCGTACGCTATCTGGAAAGGCTGGCACAGGCGGCAGCGCGATCGGCGCAGGCCCCGCCTCCGTAATGCCAGCCGTTGTGCTCAGTAAGCAGCGCCCTTCGATGCATCGACCGGCAAGGCATGTTCATCGAACTGGGCGCGCAGCGCCCGTACCGACATCGCCAGCACGCGGGCTTCGATGCCGACCGCCACGAAGCGGCAGCCCATGTCCACATAACGTCTGGCCTCGGCGAGGTCCGCCGTCAGAATGCCGGCCGCCTTGCCGCTTCGGATGATACGGCCGAGCGCATCGTCAATTACCTTCCGGACGTCGGGATGGCCGGCATTGCCGAGATGTCCAAGCGATGCCGACAGATCGGCGGGACCGATGAAGACGCCATCGACGCCATCCACCTTGCAGATGTCGTCCAGATTATCGATGGCCGTCTTCGTTTCCGCCTGCACCAGCAGGCAGATTTCATCGTTTGCCTTTTGCACATAGTCGGACTGCAAGCCCCATGCCGATGCCCGTGCGGCGGCGGCACCGACGCCGCGTACGCCATGCGGCGGATACCTGGTCGCGCGCACGATCTCCCGCGCCTGCGCGGCGGTATCGATCATCGGAACCAGCAATGACTGTGCGCCGATATCCAATATCTGCTTGATCACAGCGGTGTCGCCGATAACCGGCCGCACCACCGGATGGGAGCGGTAGGGCGCCACCGCCTGCAGCTGCGCGAGGATGCTGCGCACGTCGTTCGGGGAATGTTCGCCGTCGATCAGCAGCCAGTCGAAATCCGCGGTGGCGCAGATTTCGGTGGTGTAGGGATTTGCCAGTGAAAGCCAGAGCCCGATTTGCGGCTTGCCGCTTTTAAGGGCAGCCTTGAATGTGTTGTGCATGCAATTTCTCCTGGTGTGACGAAGTGCAATGTCCGGGGAATCATCATCTTCCTATCGAAGTGCCGCCGGGCGCTCGGGTTCTTGTATTCAATATGACGGACGATCTTAGCGGGCGTTCCTGCGGGACACCGTCTTGCGGGTGCGGCTGTTTTTTTCCGCAGCGGGTGGCGGACCGGCTGATGGAGTCAACTGCAGGTTTTCCATTTGCCGGGCTGTTCGCCGCACCTCCGAAATGAGCCATTCCCGGAACATCGCCACTTCAGGGCGGGCATCCGGCACGGCCTCGACCAGCCAGTAGGCATAGTCGCTTTCCCCGACCTTGCCGTCCGGCATCGCGACCAGCCGCCCATCCGCCAGCATCGGCAGAACGAGGGCGACCCGTCCCAGCGCAACACCGTGTCCGTCCACCGCCAATTGGACCAGCTGATTGTATTGATTGCAGTGAAGGTACGCTTTGGGCTTGGCATCCGCCATGCCGGCGGATGCGAGCCATTCCGACCAGCGCAGCCAGGGGCGTGCCTGTGGTTCGTCGTACTCCAGCAGGACCTCGTTCAGCAAGGCGCGCGGGTTTCTGAATGCCCTGGCCGCAACCGCCTTGCTTGCCATGGGAACGACACGTTCGCCGAACAGCTCGATCGCCCCTGAAGGCACATCTGCTTTACGCGCATACCGGATCGCAAGATCGATGCCTTCCTGCTTCAAGTCCAGGACGCGGTTGTTCGCCGCGACCCTGACGTCGATGTTGGGATTGGCATCCTGAAAGGCGGCCAGTTTAGGCAACACCCATAAGGCCGTGACGCCGAACGAGGCGGTGATCGTGACGGGACGGGTGCGGCCGTGATGCCGGATGGAGCGGGTGGTCTCGGACAGTCGATCCATCCAAGGCGACGACAGGGCCATCAGGCGTTCACCTGCTTCAGTCAGTGCAATTGCCCGGTGCTTTCGGACAATCACCGGCGTACCGAGATACTCCTCCAGGGCCTGAATTTGCCGGCTGACGGCCGACTGGGTGAGGCAAAGGTCATTCGCGGCCTGCGTGATGCTCATGCGTCTTGCAACGGCCACGAAGCCGCGCAACGCGTCCAGCGGCGGAAGATTCATCAACGGATTTTCCATGCGCATCTCTCGAATGACGAGTGCTTGTTTTCCCTCTGCCTGGAGTTAATGCACCGCAGGGTATCGGGCCATGCAGGAATTGTATTGCATGTGCCTTAAGCATGCATGGCACGTCGGATGGCTGCCGTTTACGGTTGTTCCGTCTCGCGGCCGGTAGTTCGCATTCTCGGTGGGAATGCCAGGCATGCATAAATTCCGGTTGAGCATGCAGCGCCGGCACTGTCTAATGGCATGTCAAACATCACAACCGGAGATGCAGATGATTATCGCCATGACTGCGTTCACATTACCGAAACCCATTACACGCGAGGAAGCACGCGGCATCTTCCTGAGTACCGCGCCAACCTATCAGGGCGTGCAGGGCCTGCTCCGGAAGCACTACGTGCTCTCGCAGGACGGACTCACGGCCGGCGGCATCTATCTCTGGAATTCAAGAGCCGAAGCGGAAGCGTTGTACACGGAAACATGGCGCGTATTCGTCAGGGAAAAATACGGCACCGATCCCGCCGTCACCTATTTCGAAAGCCCCGTCGTGGTCGATAACGTCGCCGGGCAGATCTTTTCCGACGAATAGGAGGCAGCATCGTTCCGATCGGGCGCACAAAAAAACGCCTTGTCGAAGGCGGTCATCCGGCCTTCTTTTCCCTAGGCACGCGTCCCATCAGGTAGAACTCGGGATTCGGCATCATGCCCGCCGCATTGGCCATGCGATTGGACAGCGCGAAGAAAGCGGCAATCGCACTGATGTCCCAGATGTCGTCGTCGCTGAACCCATGCCCATGCAGTTCTTCAAAATCCGCGTCGCAGATAGCGTATGACGCCGTCGAGACTTTCAATGCGAAATCGAGCATCGCGCGCTGGCGCGGCGTGATCGGCGCCTTGCGGTAATTCGTCGCTATCTGATCCGCGATCAGGGGATTTTTCTCGAAGATCCGCAGAAGCGCGCCATGTGCAACGACACAATAGAGGCACTGGTTCGGCGCACTGGTCGCCACGACGATCATTTCCTTCTCGCCCTTGGTGAGTCCGCCTTCGCGCAGCATCAGTGCGTCGTGGTACGCAAAGAACGCGCGGAACTCGTCGGGCCGGCGGGCAAGCTTCAGGAATACGTTGGGGACAAAACCGGATTTCTCCTGGACGGCAAGAATCTGCGTCCGGATATCGTCCGGCAAGTTATCGAGTTCGGCAACCGGATATCGATCGGCGGTGGTCATGTTGCGCTCCTTCCCGTGTGATGTTTGCAGGACTGCAAAGATGGCGAAAAAATGACGGCGCTCTCTGCGACAGGTTTCTATTACAGCCTAACACAGGAGAATGCGGGTTGAATGTCGCCGGCAGGCAAGTGAAAATCCGCTTCAACCGTATCCGGATGAAGGCTGAGGCTCATTCCTTCGCCGACCTGGCATCGTGCAGGAAGGCGCCCAGGCAAAGCCGGTCACGCACATCCAGCTTGTCGAACTCGAAGCCGTGCCGGTATGAATCCGTTGCGTCATCGCGCTGCACGGAGCGCAAGGTGACCGGAATATCGAGGAACAGGTCTTCGTCCGCTACCCTGACCTTGAACTTCAGCCGGAAAATCTCGCCCGGAACACCCATCAGCACCTTCATCGATCCCGCCGCGCCGCCCAGGCTGATGTCGGTGAGGATCACCGCCGCGGTGTGGTTCGTACCGCTGACCGACACGGCGGCGACGATGCTCACGTCGAGACGGGCGCCGCGGCGAACGACGGCGCAGGTGACCTGCTTCGGATAGGTGAGGTGAAGGTAGGGATAGGGCACATGCACGGTCTTCAGCACCGACGAACTGAAGGCGTATGCCTTGCGGCCCGAAAAGGTCCGCACGACAAACACCTGTCCATCGCGAACCAGCTGGTATTTTCCTTCCGACACGGGAGCGGAGACCAGCACGGATTTCCCCTCCACGAAGCCGATCAGCTTCACCAGGTGGCGGGTGCTCTCATGCTGCAGAAAGAGCGTCTGGCCGATCTGCCATTCGTTGTCGGCGAGATTGACGATCGTGCTTTTGGCTTCGGATTCGGCGGGGCTTTCAGAAGCCTTGCCCGTATCCTGGGCGGGGCGCCCACGCTGGGCATCTTCCGTCACATTGCGATTCACGTTCTTTCCCCCGATCGTCGTGGCCCGGCGCTTGCTGGTGCATTGGCCCGTATCCCGGTTGCCGCATGCGCAACGGGACTCCTGGATTCACTCCAAATACTAATGGAATTGCCGGTCGAAGTCTCGCGGGAATAGGAAGTGAAACCGCAGTATATGGACAGCGCTGCTCCCCTACGCGTCGTCGCTTATTTGTAATGGACGATAGTCGGCTCCGGTGCGCTTCCTGAGCCGGAGCGCCTATCCGCTCGATGCGGGCGGCGCGGAAATCCGGCGCGAAACACGGTTCCCGCTTCACCGCATGAAGTCACACTGACATGGCCGCCATGTGCCTCGACAAACTTCTTCACGATATACAGCCCGAGACCCAGGCCATGGTTTGGCCGGTTGATCGAATGGCTGCTGGTGAACGGTTCGAAGATGTCCTTGATCGCGCTTTCCGGAATGGCGCCGCCGTTGCTCACCTCGACAACGATCTCGTGCTCGGCCGAGCCGTCGATGCGCGCGTGTATCGGCTGGTCCGGCGCACCATGCTGGATTGCATTTCCAAGCAGGTTGGAGAGAATTTGCGCCAGCCTGTCCGGGTCGGCGGCGCCGACCACATCACCGGTGGTTTCGATGCGGATGCGCGAGGGCTGGCCGGTAATGATGAGTTCGTCCGCGATCGTTTTGCACAGGGCCTCGTAGTCGGTGTCCTTCGGCTGCACCTCGAAACCGCCGGCACGGATGCGCGCGACATCGAGCAATTGCTCGACCAGACGCGTCATGCGCTGGACGCTGGACTGGATCCGGCCCGCCGCCGACTTCACCACCGATTCGTTGGACACCTTCAGGATCAGCTCGGAGCCGATCAACACCGCCGAGAGCGGATTGCGCAGATCGTGACCAAGCACCGCTGTGAACAGCTCGTTCAAGGCGAGCGCCTGGCGCAGTTCGTCGAGCTGCCGCGACAGCTGCTTTTCCTTGGCATGCAGATCGACGAATACCTGGACCTTGCTCTTCAGGATGGTGTCGTCAAGCGGTTTATAAAGAAAGTCGACAGCGCCGGCTTCGTAACCGCGGAAAGAGGTCCTGGTTTCCCGCGCGCCGGCGGTCAGGAAAATTAGCGGCACGCTGCGGGTCCGTTCGCTGCCGCGAATCAGCTCGGCCAGCTCGAACCCGTCCATTTGCGGCATCTGCACGTCGACCAGCGCAAGCGCCACTTCCTGCACCAGCAGGATCTCCAGTGCCTCCGGGCCGGACGAAGCCTTCAGGATGTTCACGCCGGGGCGTCCCAGCAGGGCCTCGATGGCAACCAGGTTCTGGGGGATGTCGTCGACGACCAGGATATTGATATTGTCAGGATTCATATTGATGTTCTCGAATTACTATCCGGCCTCGATACGCCGGATAGCCGGCGTGCCATTTCCTGCAGGGACAATACTTGATCGGTGCCCGAACGGGCGATTGCGGCCAGTGGCATGGTGCGCGCCTGCGCCTCGTCCGGGTCCTGGACCCACGCCTGGCCGCCGTGACGACATACCGTCGCCAGGCCGTCGGCGCCGTCGGCACTCGCACCTGTAAGAACGATCGCCAGCAACCGGTCCCGATATGCCAGCGCGGCCGACTCGAACAGCACGTCGATCGACGGCCGGGAAAAATGCACGGGTTCGTCGCAGGACAGCGAAAACAGGCGGCTCGGTTCGACCAGCATATGGTAGTCGGGCGCGGCGACATAAACCGTTCCCGTCATTGCCGGCTCCTTGTCTTCCACTTCCTTCACCTGCAGGCGGGTACGCCGTGAAAATATATCCACCAGCAGGCTGGGCCGGTTGGCGGGGACATGCAGCACGATGGCGACCGCGGCGGCAAAGCCATCCGGCAGCGCCTCCAGCAGGACGCCGATCGCTTCCACCCCGCCGGCGGAGGCGCCGATCACGAGCATGTCGAAATTTTGCAGGGTATTGTTCGCCCCAGTCATCGCAGCGCCCTCTGATAGATTTTTTCGGTGCGGGCAAACTCGGTGAAGGTGCCTGCATAGCGCGTAAAGCGAAGGGTTTCTTTCGATCCGAGCCCGAGGAAGCCACGGTTCACCAGCGAGTCGGCGAACAGGCCGATCGCGCGTTCCTGCAATTCCGGATTAAAATAGATCAGCACGTTGCGGCAGGACACGAACTGGACTTCCGAAAAGACACTGTCGGTCGCCAGGCTGTGATCGGCGAAGACCATGCGCTTGCGCAGGTCCCGGTCGAAGATGGCGCCGCCGTATCCGGTGGTGTAGTAATCGGAAAGCGAGCGCCTGCCGCCGGACTGCAGATAGTTCGTGCTGAAGTCGGCAATGCGGTCGACGGCATAAATGCCGGTCTCGGCCGCCTTCAGGGACTCGACGTTGATGTCGGTCGCATAAATCAGCGTGTTATCCAGCAAGCCTTCCTCGGCCAGCAGGATCGCCAGCGACCAGACTTCCTCGCCGGTGCTGCAACCGGCGATCCAGATCTTCACCGACGGGTAGGTCCTCAGCACCGGAATCACCTGTTCACGTATTGCCCTGAAATACACCGGATCACGGAACATCTCGCTGACCTGCACCGTGAAATACTGCAGCATCTTCGCAAACACTTCCGGTTCGTGCAGCACGCGGCTCTGCAGTTGCGAGACCGTCTTGCAATCGAACTGCACCATCGCCTGCTTGATGCGCCGGCGCAGCGACGCGACCGCATACTGGCGGAAGTCGTGCTGGTACGTCAGATAGACGCCCTCCAGCAACAGCTTGATCTCGATGTCAAAACGGGAATCGATTCCGTCCAAGGCGGCTCCTATTTAGGCATCCATACGCGGCACAGCGAAATCAGCTTGTCGACATCGATCGGCTTGGCGATGTAGTCGCTCGCGCCGGCGTCCAGGCAGCTCTTGCGGTCGTCCATCATCGCCTTCGCGGTAAGCGCGATGATCGGCAGGCGCGCCATTTCCGGACGCTTGCGGATTTCGCGCATCGCGGTCAGGCCATCCATCTCCGGCATCATGAGGTCCATCAGCACCAGGTCGATCTCGACACCCTTGTCGAGCAGTTGCAGCGCCTCGCGGCCGTTGCGCGCGATTTCCAGCTTGGCGCCAAGCGGCTCGAACACGCTGGTCAACGCGAAAATATTCCGCACATCATCTTCGGCCAGCAAAATGCGGCGGCCCTCGAAAACCATATCGCGCTGGCGGGCCTGCTGCAACATCTTTTGCTGGTCCGGCGGAATCAGGGACTCCACCCGGTGCAGGAACAGCGTGACTTCGTCGAGCAGGCGTTCGGGCGATTTGGCACCCTTGATGATGATCGACCTGGAATAGCGTCGCAGTTTTTGCTCCTCGTCCCGCGACAGCATCCGGCCGGTATAGACGATTACCGGAGGAAATGAATACTTGCCGCTTCCGGAGATTTTTTCGAGCAGATCATAGCCGCTGGTATCGGGCAGATTCAGGTCCATCACCATGCAGTCGAAAGTCTGGTTCGATACCAGTTCCAGCGCTTCCGCAGCGGTGCCTACCGTCGTGATGTCGATGTCGTCGGCCTGGAGAAGAAGGGCGATGTTGCTGCGCAGCGCGGCATCGTCCTCGACGACCAGCAGCTTGCGTGCCCGCTTGTCGAGCTTCGCCTCCAGCCTGGCGAACGCCGCAACCACGTCTTCCCGCGCCACCGGCTTGAAGGCATAGCCTACCGCGCCCATTTCGAGTGCGGTTTGCGCATGGTCCTCGATTGAAACCATGTGAATCGGTATATGGCGGGTGGCAGGGTCGCGCTTGAGGCGTTCCAGAACGCTCAGGCCGGATTGATCAGGCAGGCCGACATCGAGGAGGATGCCGCTGGGGCACAATTCGGGTGCGAGGCGGATCGCTTCCGATCCGGTGCCTGCCACAACACAATCGAACTGCGCCTCCTGCGCCAGGTCGTGCAGGATCGACGCGAAATGCGGATCGTCCTCCACGACCAGAATCAGCCGTTCATGCCTGCGCTCCGGTTTCCCGCTGCCACCGGCCGGCTGCGACGCCTGGGGCGGTGGCGTGCCTTCGCGTACCGCTTGTTGTTTGCGCTGCGGAGCGGCTGAAAAGTGTGATGGGATGGATAGCGGAGAGAGACCGGCTACGGCAGGTTCACTAGCGATCCCGTCGTTTTCGTCTACCGTCAGGTCGACGGAAACTTCCAGCGTGAAGGTGCTGCCGAGCCCCGGCGCGCTCTGGACGCGGATTTCGCCACCGAGCCTGCGGGCCAGTTCCCTGGAGATCGACAGGCCCAGCCCGGTGCCGCCGTATTTGCGGCTGGTCGTGCCGTCGGCCTGGCGGAATGCTTCGAAGATGATGTCCTGCTGCTGTTCCGGGATGCCGATGCCGGTGTCGCGCACGGCAAAGCCCAGGCGCGCATTCGCGGCCGGCGCGATGTGCAGCACGACCTCTCCCTGCTCGGTAAACTTGAACGCATTGGCAAGCAGATTTCTCAGGACTTGCTGCAGGCGCTGGTTGTCGGTGACGATGACCGCCGGCGCGTCCTCGCTGATGCCGATGGTGAAGCTCAGCTGCTTTTCCCTTGCGACGGGATCGAAAATCTGCTTCAGGGTTTGCACGACGCTGGACACCGACACCGGTTCCGGATTCAGATCGGCATGGCCGGATTCGATCTTCGACAGATCGAGAATGTCGTTGATCAGTACCAGCAATGCATTGTTGGATTCATGGATGGTTTGCGCGTACCGGACCTGCTCGCCGCTCAGGCTGCCGGTCTTGTTCTCCATCAGGATTTTCGACAGTATCAGCGAGCTGTTGAGCGGGGTGCGCAATTCGTGCGACATGTTGGCAAGGAACTCCGATTTGTAGCGATTCGCCTTGCCGAGTTCCTCGGCATTCAGCTCCAGCGCGCGCTGGGTGTTGAGCAGCTCGCGCTTCTGGCCTTCGAGCCGTTCCGCCTGCTCCTCCAGCTGCACGTTGGTCTGTTCCAGTTCCGCCTGCTGGTTTTCCAGCCGCGCCTGCGATTCCAGCAACGCGCGGCCTTGCTCCTCCAGCTCTTCATTCGATACGCGGAGCTCTTCCTGCTGCGCCTGCAATTCCTCCGACTGACGCTGTGTTTCTTCGAGCAGATCCCGCAAATGCTGGCGGTACTCGGCCGAGCGGATGGCACTGCCGATTTTGTCGGCGACCATTGTCAGCAATTCGATTTCATCATTGAATCGAGTTTTGTTCAGAAAACCGAATTCCATCACGCCGCAGACTTTTCCTTCCGCCGTCACCGGCGCAATCAGCAATTGTCCCGGCAGCATGCTCCCGGTGGCCGAGCCGATGCGCAGATAGTCATGCGGCAGATCGCGCAGCACCAGGGGTTTGCCATCCTTCGCCACTTCGCCTGCAAGCGTGCTGCCCAGCGCCAGCTCCGGACGTATCTGTTTCGCATCGATTGCAAACGCAGCCGTGTGCAGCAGCCGGCCGCCTTCGAGCCGATAGAGCACGGCGATCTGCGCGCCGATATAACGTGCCAGTGCATGCAGGATTTTCTCGGATACTTCGGTAACCGTGGGCTCGCCGAGCATGTTGCGGGCCACTTCGGCGCGGCCGCGCTCCAGCCACATCAGATGATCGGCCACGGATTTTTCCTTGACGATCCTGTGCACGAGATACGCCACGCCGAACAGCGCGAAAAACGCCAGGGCGCGATTGACCATCGCAATGGTTTCGTCCGCGCCCTCCGGGGAGAACATGTAACCGAAAATCAGCAGGGGCATCAAGGCAACGGCGACAATCAACGGAAGCTGGGAATTCGGCTGGCGCACGCACAACGCAACCGGAATGACGTAAAACATCCATTCCGCATAACCGAGCGGCGTGATTGAATCGACAAGGAAGACGAAGGCAGCCACCCCTAGGATGAGGGCATAGGTCGCGCGGTCCGCTTGATGCGAAGAGGGCATAGGGAACTCTAAAAAGATAAGGCGGGATCGATCGGGAACTCGTGGCTATTTTTATGCCGCTGGGGGAGGCATTGGGCGTTCGATAATGACGCCTTCGGAATAGCTCTTTTCTCGGCCTGCAGTTTACCAGCAAACATGGTGGCCGATTGCGATTTGAGGCTCACAGATTGCCGGTATGCGGACATGAATCCAGGATGGCGCGCTTATGTACGATAGCTGACATAGCACGGGGCGCCTCATGCACAGTTCGACGGAACAGCCCCCGACCCGAATGGGTTCGGGGGCCTGCATTCAGGCAGAACGCCAGGCGCCTTTATCGGCTGAGCGCAACGCCGAGTTCCGCAGGCGTCGGAACCGTCGCCGGTCTTGCGCCGGTGCGTGCGAATACCCAGTCGACCAGCGTGTTGGCAACCAGGCTGCTGCCCGGCTCGCCGGGTGCCGGCCGCGATGCCGAATCTCCCAGGGAATCATCCGCCGCCACGAAGTCGGTGTGCTTGTAATGGCGCGAGCTGACGCTTGCCGGGACGGGCGATCGTGCAATCGCGGTTGCCGACTGCACGGTGCCGGTCGAGCCGATGTTCGTATAGTCGGTGACATTCGGGAAGACCGACGGCGCGGTGGCGGAGGCCGGCCCCTGGTGAGCGTAGTACAGCGGGATATTCACTACGCTCTTGTCGATGTTGATGTTCACCCCTTTGTAATTGAAGGTGAACGTCGGTCCGGCGCCGACGAAGCTCATCTCCACATCGTAGCGTTCCGATGGATACCAGTTTGCCGTGACCACTTCGCGCGCATCCACCGTTCGGGGACCGCTGACCGGGAAGTTGAAGGTGACGGGTTTGATGTTGGTCCGGTTGGTGGTCCACGCATAACCCTTCATGAACTGGCTGGCCTTGCTGACGCCGATTTTCGTGCTCGCCGGGATAGGCGAATTTCCTCCGGTGTCCTTCCATCCATAGACCTTGGCCGGATCGATCTGGGAGGGGAGGGGAACGCATCTTCCCGCGAGGGAGTTCGGATCGCAGTCGTTCTCCTTGCCGGCGGCCGGCGTGAAATCCAGCAGTCCCAGGCTTTCACCCAGGGAGATGATCAGCGGGTCCTGCAGGTTCACCTGCAGTGGCGTGAACGGCGCGGCTGCCGTGGTGGTGGGGCTGGTGTCGAAATTCATGCCGGCACGCGCCACATGGGAAAGCCGGATGTTGCCCAGGAAGGCATTGGCCGTCGCGGCGGTGGTTCCGGGATAGGACGCCGATGTCGTGATCAGCCCGGCCTGGCGCGGTGCGAACAGGGATTCCGCGTTCGGGTCTTCCTTGGCGTAATAGCGAGTGCTGGCCACTTCCCTCGCGGCGGCTGCCGGCCCCGATGCGGTGTTGGCGCCGCTTGCATCGGTATATACCGGCCTGGTCCCGGCGCGGAAGGCATCGATCGCCGCCTGGTGCGTGGCGACCTGCGTTGCCGATGGCGCACCTGCCGTGCCGTATCCGCCGCCGTCCAGCATGACGATGCCCGCCAGGTTTTCCTGTCCCCGCCTGTTGTCCGGGCGCAGGCTCGCGGCATAGGCCGCGGTGAAGCTGCCTCCCTGTGAATGCCCGGCGAGGAACACATTCTTGTTGCCGGTCTGCTGCCTGACGAGCGCAAGCATGTTATCCACGTCGCGCGCATACGCTTCGAACCCCCAGTCGGCCATGAAGCGCAGATCGCCCTGTTCGAGCGGCTTCCATGTCGCATCCGCGCGGCCGGTCAGGTTCTTCGGCGCAGTCGCGGGGAACTTGCCGCGGCCGTCCAGCGCGAAGCGGCCGTCGCTGCCCATGATGGAGGAGCCGAAGTAATAGCTCACCGCGAGGGCGGGATTGTCGGCCAGGATGGCGTTCCGGGCGCCGAGCGTGTCCGCGAGGTGGGCGCCGCGGCGCTGCACGATCCAGATCTCGAGACGGCAATCGGCCGTTGCCGTTCCGTCCTTGCAGCCGCCTTTTTTCAGGTTCGCCTTGTGGACGAGCTGGGCCGCCAGGTACATCCAGTGCCCCGGCGTGCTGGAAAAACCCGGCATGGCAAGGATGACCGCATGGGCAGGTTTCGGCGATTCGCCATCCAGGGCCGACCGGATGCGCAGGAAGGTTGCCTTATTGAAGTCAACGGGTGTTTGAATGATGTCGGTACTGGTGTCCTGTGCGCCGCCGTTGATCTGGATGTACTCGCCGACCACATCGGGAAAGTCCGGCATCAACGCCTTTGACAGTGCAGGCTGGGTATTGGGTAGCGCATCGGTATTCGCCTGGCCGTTGTCGCTGCCGCCGCATGAGGCGAGCAGCAACGCGCCGCTTAAGGCCAGTACTCCGGCCTTCAACCGTGGGTATGTCATTTTTTGTCTCCGGTATGAATTGTTTTGTGCCGGATATGCCGGTCCGGATAAACCATGTCCGGCCTTGTTCCGGCGTTTCCGTTCGAATGCAAGAACAGTATCTGCGCAGAAATAAGTTCCGCACTGCGGAACTCAGTTTCGCAAAACCTAGTCTATATAACGTTTTGACAACTGTAAAGCGCCGGTCCGGTGCCAAAGGCGGTCAAACCGCAAGAAGCTTCCCGGAGCGGAAAGATGCAATTCGATCTGTGGCTTAAAAAGGTGGCGTTAAAAGCACGAAGCCGGAATTTCATGATGCGGCATGGCTACTTCATTGCACATCCCGACTTGTGAAGCGGAAATCAGATTAATCAGTCTCAAAAATGCCGTACTTAGGAGCGCTGCCAGCAGGCGGCTCACGCATCGGACTGCGCTTACGCAATCGGCAGCTAGGTAAACGCACGAAAATCGATTTTAAGAAAAGCCTTTGCAGGTGAATTGACTGTAGGAAAATTCCTACTGGAAAGCGGAATTTTCCGACTGTAAATAAGAGAAAACGTTATGGATAATGTCGGGCTTACCACTTCCGTTCCGTCCGTTGTTCCTTACTGGCTATCCATGTCCATGCCACAACTCAATGTACTCGTTGTAGAAGACAATGCCGAGTCCCGGACACTGGTTTCCGAAATGCTCGCCATGCTGGGCCATAAGGTGCATGCGGTGGAAAGCGGGGAGGATGCGATCGGCATCCTGCCGCAACATCAGTTCGACGTCCTGCTGGCCGATATCAATCTGCCGGGCATGTCGGGCGTGGAACTGGCGCAGGCGGCGGTGGAAATCGTCCCGCCGCTGAAAGTGATATTCGCGTCCGGTTTCGGCTTTCTG
>NZ_DASZBA010000150.1:0-15507 GCF_035944575.1 Noviherbaspirillum sp. | reverse complement strand
TCAAGAACGCGCATGTGCGTATCGACTTCGTTTCCAGCCGGCTGTCCGCCCGGACCCGGTCCTTGATAGACATCATCGGCATCATCGCCTTTCTTCTGCCATTGTGCTACCTGCTGATCACCCTCTCATGGCCGCTTTTCGTGAATGCATGGCAAAGCGGCGAAGTGTCCGGCAATGCGGGCGGCCTCGTACGCTGGCCAGTCTACCTGCTGATTCCGGTCGGCATGACGCTGCTTCTGCTGCAGGGGCTATCCGAGCTTATCAAGCGCCTTGCATTCCTGGCCGGTGCGATACCCGACCCGTTGGCCGAGACCGACAATCCTGAAGAAGACGAACTCAAGCGCCTCGAAGAAGAAGCGGCAGCGCGTGCGCAACAACTGGCCGGAGGCAAAAACTAATGGAATTTCTGATCCAAAATTTTGTTCCGCTGCTGTTCGCCGGACTGCTGATTTTTCTGTTAACCGGCTTTCCGGTCGCATTCAGCCTTGCAGCCACCGGACTGACATTCGGCGTCATCGGCATGTGGGCCGATTTGTTTCCGCAAGCATTGTTTCAGGCATTGCCGTTGCGAGTGTTCGGCATCATGCAGAACGATACGCTGCTTGCGATTCCCTTCTTTACACTCATGGGAATCATTCTTCAACGAAGCGGCATGGCGGAGGATCTGCTTGAAACCGTTGGGCAGGTTTTCGGTCCGTTGCGCGGCGGTCTTGCACTGGCGGTGATTTTTGTCGGTGCACTTCTTGCCGCTACCACTGGTGTCGTGGCGGCCGCCGTCATTTCGATGGGTCTCATCTCGCTGCCCATCATGATGCGTTATGGCTATAACCGTACGGTGGCGACCGGCACCATCACTGCATCCGGCACACTGGCACAGGCAATCCCACCCTCGCTCGTGCTGATCGTGATGGCGGACCAGCTCGGTCGCTCCGTAGGCGATATGTATTCCGGCGCACTCATCCCGGGACTGCTGCTGGTAGCTCTTTACGCATTGTTCATCATTGCACTGGCCATATTTAAACCGAGCTGGGTTCCAGCACTCCCGCCGGAAGCGCTCATCTACAAGGAAGCGAATGGATCAACAGGACACAAGTCGCTGTTTGCACTGCTGCTGATCTCGGGCGCCGCCGGTTACCTTTGGGCCCAGATGCATGAACAGATCATCAATCCGATGATCCAGAGGCCGACGGCCGCTCCCGGCGATGAAATACTGGTGATGTCGATGACCGTCGCATCTTTCACCGCACTCGGTCTCGCCATCGTAAGCCGCCTGCTGCGGCTGAACCTGTTTTCGAAACTGTCGGAACGCGTTACGTTTGTACTCATTCCGCCTCTGGTGCTGATTTTTCTCGTGCTTGGAACGATCTTCCTCGGCATTGCCACACCGACCGAAGGGGGCGCGATGGGAGCGACCGGCGCCCTCATCATGGCACTGGCACGCAAGCGTCTCAGTTTCGACCTGCTCAAGCAGGCACTCGACAGCACCGCGCGCCTGTCATGTTTCGTTCTATTCATCCTCATCGGCTCCACCGTATTCAGCTTTACCTTCAATGCGGCGGACGGCCATGTCTGGGTTGAACATCTGTTCGACAAACTCCCTGGTGGACAGCTGGGCTTCCTGATCGCGGTGAATCTGCTGATCTTCGTTCTCGGCATGTTCATCGACTTCTTCGAGATCGCCTTCATCGTCATTCCGATCCTGGCGCCCGTCGCTGAAAAAATGGGTATCGACCTGATCTGGTTCGGCGTCATCATCGCGATGAACCTCCAGACCTCGTTCCTGACTCCGCCATTCGGTTTTGCGCTGTTCTACCTCCGCAGCGTCGCGCCGAAGAATGATTACAATGACCGCGTCACCAACGTGCGGATACCGGCAATCACTACGACGCAGATCTACAAGGGTTCGATTGCCTTCATCATCCTCCAGCTGATCATGGTCGCTGTGGTGATTGCATTCCCCAACCTGGTCACCGGCGCGATGGAGAAAGGACCGAAGGTTGATCTGAACACAATCGAGCTTGAAGCGGAAACCGGTAACTATGGCAAGGTCGATCCGATGCAGGGATTCGGATTGCCGCAGCCAGGCGCGCAACCAGAAACGCAACCGGAAGCGCCTGCGGGCGGCGCCAAGGAAGAAGATCCGATGGATGCCGTGCGACGGTCGCTGGAGCAGGAGAAGAAATAACCGTCCTGATATCCCCGTAGGGCGGCGGAGCTTGCTGAAATGCCTCCGTTGTCCCGAACGGATCGATGCATCGCTTGCCGCACCACTGGTGCGGCTTTTTTTTGCACCTGTGCCTTGGAAGGAACCCAATGCAACGCGTGGACAGAACGAAAAAAACCCCGCGCGACTTGCGTTGCGCGGGGTTTTCCTGATGTACGCCGGTTCTTACAGTTTCTGTGCCTGCATGAAATCGTCGAAGCCGGACTCGGTGAATCGGAACCAGAGGTTCTGATCCGCACGGAATTTGGCATAGTCTTCATATACCTTCTTCCAGTTCGGATTCTTCGCCGACAGGTCGCTGTACAGCGCCATCGATTCCTTGAACGCGGCTTCCATGATCTCTTTCGGGAAACGATGCAGCTTCGCGCCTTGCGACACGAGTGTCTTCAGGGCCGCCGGATTGCGGGCGTCATACATTGCCTGCATCGTGACATGCGCCTGAGCGGCGGCCGCTTCGACGATCGCCTTGTTTTCCGCCGACAATGCATCGAAGGCCTTCTGGTTGATGAACAGGTCCAGCTGTGCTCCACCTTCCCACCAGCCAGGATAGTAGTAGTGCGGAGCGACCTTATGGAAGCCGAGCTTCAGGTCGTCGTAGGGAACGGTCCATTCGACAGCGTCGATCGTGCCTTTTTCCAGAGCCTGATACAGTTCGCCGCCCGGAATGTTTTGCGGCACACCGCCCAGACGTTCGATAACCTTGCCGGCGAAACCGCCAACGCGGAATTTCAGGCCCTTCATATCGGCCAGCGTCTTCATCTCCTTGCGGTACCAGCCGCCCATCTGCGCGCCGGTGTTACCCATCGGGAAATTGATGATGTTGTAATTCTTGTAGAACTCGCGCATCAGTTTCAAGCCATTGCCTTCATACATCCAGGCAGTCATCTGGCGGGAATTCAGGCCGAATGGGATGGCACTGCCGATGGCGAACGTATCGTCCTTGCCGAAGAAGTAGTACGGGGCGGTGTGCGCGCACTCGACGGTACCGCCTTGCACAGCGTCCACAACACCGAACGGCGGCATCAATTCGCCGCCGGCATGCACGGAGATCGTGAACTTTCCGCCCGACATCGCATTGACCGACTTTGAGAAGATTTCAGCTGTCCCGAAAATCGTGTCGAGAGCCTTGGGAAAGCTGGAGGCCAGTCGCCACCGTACCTGGGCTTGTGCCTGTACGAACGCCGGTGCGGATACTGCGCCGACGGCAGCGGCGCCAACCGTTGCTTTTTTTAGAAAGGAACGACGTTCCATAATGTCTCCTAGAAGTTGAACTGCTAAAACATTCGGATAAACAGGTCGTTTGATCAGGCATTGACCTTGTGTTGACCGATTTAAAACCGCAGCAAATTGTATGAGGGGGCTGCAAATGCTGCAATACAAAAATCATGCGGCAACGCACCATCGATCTGGACGAATGCAAGATGATCGGCAGCACTATGACGTCACCTCTCTTCAGGCTTGTCTTTTTGGTCAGTAAGAATCGAATATGAGCATAGGCATGACTTCCATCCATCCGCGAACGGCGATGCAACAACAAAAGAAAACCCCCGCCAGGCGTTCGCCTTGCCGGGGGTTTCCGTAACATTCAAATCAGGAGTTACAGCTTTTGTGCCTGCATGAAGTCGTCGAAACCGGCCTCTGTAAAGCGGAACCACAGGTTTTGGTCGGCGCGGAATCTGGCGTAGTCGTCATAGACTTTTTTCCAGTTCGGATTCTTGGCTGACAGGTCGCTGTACAGCGCCATCGATTCCTTGAACGCACCTTCCATGATTTCCTTCGAAAAGCGATGCAGCTTTGCGCCTTGCGACACAAGTGTCTTCAACGCCATCGGATTGCGGGCATCGTACTTTGCCTGCATGTCCACGTGGGCATGCGATGCAGCGGCTTCGATGATCGCTTTGTTTTCGGCCGACAATGCATCGTAGGCTTTTTGGTTGACGTACAGCTCCAGGTTCAGGCCGCCTTCCCACCAGCCGGGGTAGTAATAGTTGGGCGCGACTTTTTGAAAGCCGAGCTTCAAATCGTCGTACGGTCCGATCCATTCCGCGGCGTCGATCGTGCCCTTTTCCAGAGCCTGGTAGATTTCACCACCCGGAATGTTTTGCGGCACACCGCCCATTCTTTCGATGACCTTGCCGGCAAAACCGCCGACGCGGAATTTCAGGCCTTTCATATCGGCCAGCGTCTTGATTTCCTTGCGGTACCAGCCGCCCATCTGCGCGCCAGTATTGCCCAAGGGGAGATTGACGATATTGAAGTTCTTGTAGAACTCGCGCATCAGCTTCATGCCATTGCCCTCATACATCCAGGCGGTCATCTGACGGGAATTCAGGCCGAACGGGATGGCACCACCGATGGCGAAGGTATCGTCCTTGCCGAAGAAGTAGTAAGGCGCGGTATGCGCACACTCGACGGTGCCTGCCTGGACGCCATCCACAACGCCGAAAGCAGGCATCAATTCGCCGGCTGCATGCACCGAGATGTTGAATTTACCGCCTGACATGGCATTGACGCTCTTGGCGAACACTTCGGCGCCACCGTAGATGGTGTCGAGTCCTTTAGGGAAGCTTGACGCGAGCCTCCAGCGAACCTGAGCCTGAGCCTGCACAACGGCAGGTGACGCGACCGCACCGACGGCAGCCGCCGCGCTTGCTTTTTTCAGAAAGGAACGACGTTCCATGATGTCTCCGGAATAAATGAACAGCTGGTTTCAGGTGATGACAGTTAGAGGCTCCACGACGGACCGGAGCATGGCGGAGAATTTTAGGAGCGCAGATTGTTGACGGCAATACAAAACAGCCCGCCTGGTAGGAGTGCTTAGGTAGTAACACTTAGAAGACTGCCGGCAACATGAAGTCGAGACGGCGTCAGGACAAAACATTTTTATTTTTGAATCCGGTTGCAAAGCAGCTTCGTATATACCGACGCAGCGTCCGTTTTTGTCCATTCATGTCGAGGAGATAGCCATGTTAACCAGTTTCAAGAAACGTTCACCAGGAATCGCGCTGGCCGTCGGCGCATTGATCGGTCTGTCGGCATTGCCGGCCATGGCCTCCAGTCATCGGGAAGCGCCGTTCCTGACCAAGGCACCGAAAGTGGATGCCACCGATTTCTACATGTTCCGCAGCTATGAAGCCAACCGTGCCGGCTTCACCACCATGATCGCGAACTACATTCCGTTACAGGACGCCTACGGCGGCCCCAATTATTTCAAGATGGATGAAAACGCGCTGTACGAAATTCACCTCGACAATAACGGCGACGCCAAGGAAGACATTACCTTCCAGTTCCGCTTCAAAACCGAAAACAAGGATACCAAGCTGAACGTCGGCGGCAAGCAGGTTTCGATTCCCCTCGTTATCAATGGCGGCGCCATCGCCTCGCCCAATGCACCCGGCGCGAACACGCGCGAGACTTATGAAGTCACCGTCGTCCGCGGTGACCGCCGCACCGGCACACGCCAGGCGGTCACCAACGCTGCAAACGGCTCCACCACCTTCGACAAGCCGCTCGACAACATTGGCAACAAGTCGATACCCAATTACGATGGGTATGCCGCCGCACATATCTACAACGTCAACATCCCGGGCTGCGGCACACCGGGCCGGATTTTCGTCGGCCAGCGCAAGGACCCGTTCGTGGTGAACCTGGGCGAAACCTTCGACCTCATCAACATCAAGGCACCCGCGACAGCCTTCGATCCGAATGCGGAACGCGCCGCTCGGGACGACCTCGCCAACAAGAATGTCACCGCATTGTCGGTCGAAGTACCGACCAGCTGCATCACCGCCGGCAGCGAAACCGTCGTCGGCGGCTGGACCACCGCCAGCCTGCGCCAGGGCCGTTTGATGGATCCGGCCGGCGGCGCGAAGGAAGGCGGCGCATGGACGCAGGTATCCCGCCTGGGCATGCCGCTGGTGAATGAAGTGGTGATCGGCCTGAAGGACAAGGACAAGTTCAACAGCAGCAAGCCGAGCGGGGATGCCCAGTTTGCCGACTACGTCACCAACCCCACCCTGCCCGCCCTCGTGGAGATCCTCTACGGCAGCGCCGGTGCCAAGGCGCCGACCAACTTCCCGCGCAATGACCTGGTCACCGCTTTCCTGACCGGCGTGCAGGGCTTGAACAGGCCAGCGAACGTGGTTCCCTCCGAAATGCTGCGCTTGAACACCAGTATTCCGGTGAGCGCCACCCAGAACCGTCTCGGCGTGATCGGCCTTGATAATGCCGGTTTCCCGAACGGCCGCCGTCCAGGTGACGACGTGGTCGACATTGCGCTGCGCGTAGTCATGGGACGCCTGTGCACGCTCAACCTCGGTTGCGCACCGGCAGACGCTCCGGCAGGCGCGCTGGACTTCACCGACGGCGCTTATCTGGATGCCACCTTCGTCAACAACACGTTCCCGTATCTGAAGTCGCCGATTCCGGGCTCGCCGCAAAGCGCCGCCATGCAATCGTCCGGGCAATAAGTCCGGGTCACTGCGAATCCAGATAAGGAGAACACCATGAAAAAGTATTTGTTGATTATCGGCATGTCCGCTGTGCTTGCAGCATGCGGCGGCAGCGGTGGCGACGGCGCCGTGGCCAACCCCGGTGGAAGCAATCCGCCACCCATGTCAACAGTTGACGCATTCTTCACCCGTGTCATGGCATTGATCGGTTCGTCGTCCGACAATACAGAGCCGGTCGCGGTTGATTCTGTGAGCCCAACCACTCCGGAGGATAGCGAGCCGTCGCCATTGAGCTGACGAATGGCGCAACTGCAAGTAGCAAACGACGCCGGAGGCCGGATTTTCCGTCCAGCCTCCGGCATTTCGTCAACGATATGCCAATCTTTTAAGCACCGGCGCAGAACAGGCAGTAGACTTACGTTGTCTTTTCTTTATCGACTTGACCATGCAAAACAAGAATATCCTCCCAATACTCTGGCTTCATCTATTGCCCACTCTCGCGCTGGCAGGCGGAATCCAGGGAACGGAGCGAAGCCTTGATGCAGTCGTGGTCGAAGCCGACCGATTCAACCCGATCGGCGTCGCCGATTCCGCCAACCAAGGCACGATTACAGCAAAGCAACTCGAGAACCGGCCGTTGGCGCGGACCGCTGAAATGCTGGAAGCTGTACCGGGCGTGATCGTTACCCAGCACTCGGGTGACGGCAAGGCCAACCAATACTATGTACGCGGCTTTAACCTCGACCATGGCACCGATTTCCGCACCACGGTGCTCGGCATGCCCGTCAACATGCCGAGCCATGCGCACGGCCAGGGCTACGCGGACCTGAACTTCCTGATCCCCGAACTCGTCCGGTCGATCACCTATAAAAAAGGAACCTACTACGCCGAGGAAGGCGATTTTTCCGCCGCCGGCGCTGCGGCATTCGACTATGTACGTACGCTGCCGAACGGCATTGCCAGTATCGAAGTCGGGCAGCGCCAGTACCGTCGGGCAGTGCTCGCCGATTCCTCGGCAATCGGTCCGGGCAATCTGCTGTACGCAGTGGAAGCGGCGGGCCAGGATGGCCCATGGGAATTGCCGGAGAATTACCGCCGCTTCAATGGCGTGCTCTCTTATAGCTGGAAAGCCGGCCAGGATGATTTCCGTGTGACCGGGATGGCGTTGCGGTCGAACTGGGATTCGACCGATCAGATTCCGAGACGGGCCATCGAGTCCGGCGCGATCGGGCGCTTCGGCTTCGTCGACCCGACCGACGGCGGGAAAACCTCCCGTTACAGCCTGTCGGCCGACTGGACACGCCGCTATGCTGACGGGGCGTTGCGAATCAACGCCTATGTCATCCGATCCCGACTGGACCTGTTCAGCAACTTCACCTATTTCCTGGACGATCCGGTCAACGGCGACCAGTTCGAGCAGGCGGAACGCCGCACCGTCACCGGCCTGAGTGGCGACCGGACGTGGGTGCACAAGCTGGCCGGCTTCGACTCGGAAACCACCGCAGGCGTCCAGCTGCGACGCGACGATCTTGATCCGGTCGGCCTGTACAAGACGGTGGCCCGCAACAGATTGAGCACGACCCGGGAAGATGAACTGACAGAGACAGCGGCCGCCATATTCGCCTCCAACACGACGCGCTGGACGCCATGGTTCCGTACCGTGGCGGGTGTGCGCGGAGACCGGTATGTGTTCGATGTCACCAGCGATAATCCCGCCAATTCCGGCAAGGTTCACGAAACGCTGACGAGCCCGAAGCTGTCGGGCATTTTCAATATCGGCAGCAATACCGAGGCGTACCTGAACTGGGGGCGCGGCTTTCACAGCAACGATGCGCGCGGGGTGACGCAAACCGTCGATCCCGGAACAGGAACACCGTTCGACGCGGACGGCAATCCGATCACACGGGCCACGCCGCTGGTGAAGGCAACCGGCAAGGAAGTCGGCCTGCGCCTGAACGGACTCGCGCCCGGCTTGCAGACGTCGCTGTCGCTGTGGCGGCTCGACCTGGCGTCGGAGCTGGTATTCGTTGGTGATGCGGGCACCACGGAGGCAGGACGCCCAAGCCGCCGCACTGGCATCGAAATCGCCAACTACTACACGCCGATGCCGGGCTGGATCATTGACGCCGACCTTGCCTGGTCACGCGCCCGGTTTCGGGATGCGGACCCTGCGGGCAACTACATTCCCGGTGCGATCCAGCGTACCGCCTCTATAGGCATGACCGGAGAACAGGGAAAATGGTCGGGTGGACTGCGTCTGCGCTATTTCGGCGGAAGGCCGCTGATCGAGGACAACTCGGTACGGTCCGGGTCCTCCACGCTGGTCAACGCCAAGCTGGGCTATTCGGTCAACAAGGATGTCAAAGTAGTCGCGGAGGTCCTGAACCTGTTCAACCGGAGAGTGAGCGACGTCGATTACTTCTATGAATCGCGGCTGGCCGGCGAAACGGAGGCGGTCAGCGACATCCATACCCATCCGGCTGAACCGAGAACGCTCCGCGTGGGGCTGGTGATGAAGTTCTGATCCGGCCACGTGAGATGGTGGCCGACGCCGGAAACCTTGTTGCTCAGTTCCCGGCCACCATCATGCTTTCAATCAGGATGGAGCCGGTTTCCTTGTTGCCGCGGATGATCCGGTCCGCGCCTACTGCGACAATCTGCCGGAACATGGCCTTCATGTTGCCGGCAATCGTGATCTCTTCCACCGGATACTGGATCACGCCGTTTTCCACCCAGTAGCCGGACGCGCCGCGCGAATAATCGCCGGTCACATAATTCACGCCCTGCCCCATCAGCTCGGTCACGAGAAGTCCCGTATCGAGCTTCTTCAGCATCGCCTCGAAGTCGTCGTCCTGTGAGGCCAGCGTGGAATGCAGCATGAGGTTGTGCGCCCCGCCGGCATTGCCCGTGGTCTTCATGCCCAGCTTGCGCGCGGAGTAGGTCGACAGGAAATAGCCCTGCACCATGCCGTCCTTCACGATGTCGCGCCGAAAGGTCTTCACGCCTTCCTGGTCGAAAGGGGACGAGCCCGCCGCGCCGGGAATATGCGGATCCTCGGAAATCTGGATATGCGGCGCAAACACTTGCTGGCCGAGGGAATCCAGCAGAAAGGTGGACTTGCGGTAGAGCGCACCGCCCGATATCGCCTGCACGAATGCGCCGAGCAGGCCGGCCGCCAGCGGCGCCTCGAACAGGACGGGGCATTTGCGGGTATCGAGCTTGCGCGCATTCAGGCGGGCGAGCGCGCGTTCGGCGGCATAACGGCCGATCGCCTCCGGTTCAGCCAGCTTGGACGGATCGCGTGTCGATGAGTACCAGCTATCCCGTTGCATGTTCGCGCCCTTGCCGGCAATCGGCGCGACGGACATGGTGTGCCGGGAATAGGGATAACCGCCGATGAATCCGCGCGAGTTCGCAGACACGAAATGCGACTGCTGCGCATGCACGCTCGCGCCTTCGCTGTTCGTGACGCGGTTGTCGACCGCGAACGCCGCCCCCTCTGCCCGCTTGGCCAATTCGACCGCCTCTTCGGTGGTGATGCGCCACGGGTAACACAGCTTCAGGTCGCGTGGCGACATCTCCAGCGTATCCTCGTCGGGCAGGCCCGCGCAGTCGTCCTCTGCAGTGAAGCGGGCAATGTTATAGGCCGCTTCCACCGTATCCATCAGCGATTGCCGCGAGAAGTCGGATGTGCTGGCATTGCCGCGCCTGACATGGCCATCGCCGCCAAGGTACACGGTCACGCCCATGCCCTTGTCCTTGTTCTGTTCGATGGTTTCGATCTTGCCCTTGCGTACCGACACCGAAAGCCCATTTCCTTCGTTGATCTCGACCGCCGCGTTGAATGCGCCTTTTTCCTTGGCGAAACGTAATACATCCTCTGCGATCTGTTTGAGCTGGTCTTGGGTATGGGTAAATACAGGCTGGCTCATGGGCGCGGTCTTTGAATAGCATTTAAAACAGTTATCATAGCAGTCGTTTACCGATTCGCTCTTAGCGCTATTCAATCATGCCAAATCCCAATCGAGGCGCCTGCGGGTTCCAGTCCAATGAATTCGAGCAGGAGTACGACCGCCCGTCCAAGTCCCAACTGAAACGTGAAATGACGGCTCTGCAGGAGCTCGGCGAGGAATTGATCGCCCAGCCCAAGGACCGGGTGATGCGCGTGCCGATGCCGGAGGATGTGCGCGAAGCTATCCTCGAATGCCAAAAAATCAAGGATCACGAAGGCCGTCGCCGCCAGACGCAGTATGTCGGCAAGAAAATGCGAACGCTGGAAGAAGATGAGATTGCCGCCATCCAGAAGGTGCTCGACAGCTGGAAAGGCGCCTCAAAAGCGGAAACCGCCGCGATGCATGCGCTTGAACGCCGGCGCGACAAGCTGCTCGCCGATGACAAGGCCCTGACCGAACTGCTCTCCAGGCATCCAGAAGTCGACGGACAGCATTTGCGCGGCCTCATCCGGAATGCCCGCAAGGAGCAGGCGGAAAACAAGCCGCCGAAAGCCTATCGCGAAATCTTCCAGATTTTGAAGCAACTGGCTTCGCCCCCTCCAACCGAATCGGGTGATACGCATGACGAAACCGACGAGGACTAATCCCGACGAACTCCTGATCGGCCTGGTGTCGATTTCCGATCGCGCATCCAGCGGCGTGTACGAAGATCAAGGCATACCCGCATTGCGCGATTGGTTCACCTCGGCGCTCGTCAGTCCCTGGAAAATGGAAACCCGGCTGATACCGGATGAACGGGCCGACATCGAAAAGGCACTCATTGAACTGGTTGATGAAGCCGGCTGCGATCTGGTTCTCACGACGGGCGGGACTGGCCCCGCACGGCGTGATGTCACGCCCGAAGCGACGCTCGCCGTTGCCACGAAGGAAATGCCTGGGTTCGGCGAACAAATGCGGCAGATTAGCCTGCGATTCGTTCCGACCGCGATCCTTTCGCGCCAGGTTGCCGTGATACGCGAAACATCCGGCCATGCGGCGCTCATCATGAACCTGCCCGGCCAGCCGAAGTCAATCAAGGAGACACTGGAAGGATTGAAGGACGCCGACGGCAAGCAACTGGTCGCCGGCATCTTCGCCGCAGTGCCCTACTGCATCGACCTGATCGGCGGACCGTACATCGAGACCGATGAGTCGGTGTGCAAAGCCTTCCGTCCGAAATCCGCCATTCGCAGCCGTTAAGCGCCGGAACACAATTCATCTCGAACATATCACCATGACAAAGCTGCTAGAAGCCATCCAAATCGATACTGCTCCCAATCCACCCGTTTCCGTCATCTGGCTCCATGGCCTCGGTGCCGATGGATCGGATTTCGTGCCTATCGTGCGCGAACTCGATCTGGCGGGATGCCCGGCAATCCGTTTTATTTTTCCTCATGCGCCGACCATGCCAGTGACCATCAATAACGGCTATGTCATGCGTGCCTGGTACGACATCATCGGCACGGACCTCGCCAAACGTGAAGATGAGAACGGCTTGCGCAAATCGCAGCAAGCGGTGGAAGCCCTGATCGCGCAGGAGAAGGAGCGTGGCGTTCCCGCCGACCGCATCATCCTTGCCGGGTTCTCGCAAGGCTGCGCGATGACTTTGCAGACCGGCCTGCGTCATCCGGAGAAACTGGCGGGCTTGCTCTGCCTGTCAGGCTATGTGCCGATCCATACCACCCTCGCATCGGAAAGGCATCCTGCAAACCAGGACACCCCGATCTTCCTGGCGCATGGTCGTGGTGACGCGGTCATCCCGATTGACCGCGCCGAGAAATCGCGCGATGTCCTGCAGTCGCTCGGTTACAAGGTCGAATGGCATGAATACATGATGCCGCATTCGGTCTGCGCGGAAGAAGTGGACGATATCAGCGCATGGCTGAAGCGCGTATTGGCCGGCAAGGCCGATTAAGCAACGGCGGGGACCGCCGGCGGTCATGTTCATCGATCGCACGGCGGGACTCATGAAGGATTGATGGGGGAAGATGAGGGCTGCAGAAAAAGCCGCGGCCCCAGGTTTATTTGAAGACCACCGTCTTGTGTCCGTTTAACAGGATGCGATGCTCGACGAACCACTTGACCGCACGCGCCAGAACGACGCACTCCACATCACGGCCTATCATCGTCAGGGTGTCCGGGTCCATGGCGTGATCCACCCTTTCGACGTCCTGCTCGATGATCGGCCCCTCGTCCAGATCGCCGGTGACGAAATGCGCCGTCGCGCCAATCAGTTTCACCCCCCGGTCGTGCGCCTGGTAATACGGTTTGGCGCCCTTGAAGCTGGGCAGGAAGGAATGGTGAATGTTGATCGCCCGGCCTTTGAGCGCGTCGCACATCGTTGGCGACAGGATCTGCATGTAGCGCGCCAGCACCACCAGGTCGATGTCGTTTGACTGGATGATTTCCAGTACACGCTCTTCCTGAGCCCGCTTCGCATCGGCGGATGCACCGGCTGCCAGCGGCAAATGATGAAACGGTATGTTGTAGCTTGCGGCAAGCTGATAAAAATCGGTGTGATTCGACACGATTGCCGGAATCTCTACCGGCAGCAGTCCGCTCTTGTAGCGAAACAGCAGGTCGTTCAGGCAATGCCCGATCTTCGACACCATCAGCATCATGCGCGGCTTCTTGCGTGCATCATGCAATTGCGCATTCATTTGCATGCTGGCGGCGAGCGCTCCGAAATGGTCGCGCAGCGTCTGATCGCTTACTGACGCATCTTCAGCGGAAAAGTGCACCCGCATGAAGAAAAGCTGCGACTGCGCGTCCCCGAACTGCGCCGAGTCGATGATGTTGCAGCCATGCTCGGCAAGAAAACCGGATACCCGATGGACGATGCCGCGCTGGTCGCGACAGGACAAGGTGAGAATATATTCTGGATGCGTCATGTTGTTCGCTCTATGTCGGCTTGTGCCGAAGCGCGGTATTGTCGCATGGCTTGCGGGCATAAACAAAAACCCGGCCGCGCGGAGCGCGGGCCGGGTTCAAATATTGGTGTGGGACAAAGTCTCGACAACCGGATAGCAGGCGAAACCCCGCCGGCGTCCTTCCCCAGACACCGGCGACCTGCATGTTCGGATTTTTATTGATGCACTATTGTATGCAAGACAACCGGCTGAAGCGCCCGATTAGCCGACCTTGGCAACGGTCAGGTTCTTTGCCGCCGTGCTGGCGCCAACCTGGATGTCACCTGCCAGCTGACCGCCCTCTTCGATGACGACCTTGCCGTAACGCACTTTGCCGGAAACTTTGCCGGTTGCATAGATAACGAGCTTTTGACGGACTGTCAGGTCGCCGTCGAACTCGCCGCGGATTTCTGCGATATCGATTTCAGCCGAACCTTTGAATGCGCCCTGCTCGGCGATCTGGATCACGCGCGAGTCGATAGTTGCTTCGACACGGCCTTCAACCACCAAGGTGTCGCAATCGGTGATTTCAACGCCCTTGAGCTTGATATTCGGTCCAACGATCAGCTTGCTGCCGCCACTTTCATTGGTGCTCGACGCCATAACGCCGGTGTCTGCCGGAGCGGCAGGATTCAGGCCACCGATCGGAGCAGGCTTGGACATGCCGGATGTGCCGGTAGGAACGATGGTGCTGGCTGTCGAGCCGAGCGGGGAATTCGGGGTATTGTTTTCGCGCTTGCCAAACAGTGTTTCGGAACGAAGCATGTGATCTCCAGATAAGGTTTATACGTGGCCAGGACGTAACGATTAAATTCGAATGGAAACGCTGAGAGCAATCGCATCATGCCGCATGACGCAACATCAAACAGACGTTTTCGGTTAGGGAGGCAATGTCCGCCTCTAACGCCGCGGAAATATTGCAGCTTGCCGTTCGGCAGCATGCCGCGTAGAAAGTTCCAGCACTTTTCAAATTTATGAAAAAAGCACGACCGTTCATTTTCATGTATAGTCGCCTTTCGCTTTTCCGGGCTAATTGCCCATACTGTTCCCAAGGGCAGCCAGTGACCGGAAACGACCGACGCCCCGACCCTCAACAATATGGAGACTGCCATGTCCGCTCTCACAAATCAGCAATATCGCCTCGCCGCACGCCCCGTGGGCATGCCCAAACCCACCGACTGGAACTTCACTTCGGAGCCGGTTCGTGAAATAGGCGACGGCGAAATTTTGGTAAAAGTCCTTTATCTGTCGCTCGATCCGGCCATGCGCGGATGGATGAATGAGGGCAAGTCCTATATTCGCCCGGTCGCCATCGACGAAGTCATGCGTGCCGGCGGCATCGGCAAGGTGGTCGCTTCGAAATCGCCCAAATTCGCCGTTGGCGACTATGTCTCCGGCGGCACCGGCGTGCAGCAATACTGGGTCGGCCCAGCCGACGACAAGACCGCTGCTTTCTACAAGGTTGACCCAAAGGCCGCTCCGCTACCCAAATATCTCAACGCGCTCGGCATGCCCGGCATGACTGCGTATTTCGGTTTGCTGGAAGTAGGCCAACCTAAAGCCGGTGAAACCGTCGTCGTGTCTGGCGCCGCAGGCGCCGTCGGCCAGACCGTCGGCCAGGTAGCAAAACACAAGGGCTGCCGTGTCGTTGGCATTGCCGGCGGCAAGGACAAGTGCGATTTCGTGGTGAACGAACTTGGTTTCGATGCGTGCATCGACTACAAGAACGGCTCGGTACGGGAAGGTTTGAAAGCCCACTGCCCGAAAGGCGTGGATGTGTATTTCGATAACGTTGGCGGCGATATCCTCGACGATGTCCTCACCCGCATCAATCTGAAGGCACGCATCATCATCTGCGGCGCGATTTCCCAGTACAACAACACAACGCCCGTAAAGGGTCCCGCGAACTATCTGTCGTTGCTGGTCAACCG
>NZ_DASZBA010000149.1:0-4593 GCF_035944575.1 Noviherbaspirillum sp. | reverse complement strand
CGTTGCATGGAGCCAGGCGATTTCGCCTTTCCCTGGCCATATTCTTCCTCGATCATTCCCATCCGGATCAGGTCAATGTAACGTCCGTCCTTGTACACTGCTTGTCGCAGGCGGCCTTCCTCGACGAACCCGACTTTTCGGTATAGCTTGAGCGCGCGCTCGTTCGTCGCCAGTACCGTGAGATGAAGCCGGTGCAAATTGAGATCGTTAAATGCATGACGCAGTACGCTTCTAGTCGCGAACTCCCCGGCACCTTTTCCTTGATAAGCCTTGTCACCGATCCAGATTGCCTTTTCGGCATTGCGGTTGATCCAGTCGATTTCGAGTAGGTACACCACACCGATGAATTTTTCCGAGCCGGCTTCGCAGATGGCGAGCCGAATGTTGTTGAAACGGTTGGCAATGTATTCGTTGAACCAGTCGAGATCGGTCTCCTGCCCGACATAGCGAAATACCGCGTTCAGCTGACTCATCAGTTCCCGCTCATTGCGCCATTTCGTCAGCCGGGCCAGGTCGGCCCTGCCCAACTCCCGCAAAAAATAAGGCATGGCATTCCTTTTTCCTGCAACAGTTAAGATGGACTCGGGGAGCGCGAACGCAGCTCTCTGGAAGCGCGAAACTGTCAATGAGAAACACCGTCGCGCTGTACTACCTTCCATGCGGTCATTCCCAATATGCGCAGATCGAACAGGAGGGAGCGCCGCTGAAGATACTGGACATCCAGCCCAACTTTCTCCGGCAGCGGCAGCTCGTCACGCCCGTTGACCTGCGCCCATCCGGTCAGCCCCGGCATCAGTTCATGCACGCCGCGGCTGGTACGCATCGCGATCAGGTCGTCCTGATTGAACAGCGCAGGCCGCGGTCCTACCAAGCTCATGTCGCCTCGCAGAATGCTCCATAGCTGAGGCAACTCGTCGAGGCTGCTTCGGCGCAGAAAACTGCCGATAGGCGTCAGGTAGGCATTCGGATCACTCAGAAGATGCGTAGCGACCACCGGCGTACCGGTGCGCATCGTACGGAACTTCGGCATGCGAAAGACGGTATTGCGGATGCCGATGCGATCCGACCAATACAGCACCGGCCCTTTGGATGACAGGGCGACCAGCGCCGCAACCAGCAGGATCGGTATCAGCAGCGCCAGCACGGCCGCGATGGCAACCAGCAGATCGAACAGGCGCTTCGATACTGCAGCCATGTCAAGCGGCCTTGCCGTTTTGGCGAACGGCATCTTGGGAAGTTTTAATACCGGCATGGCGGCTCAACCGTTGCTTACCGTGTCCAGTGCGCCGAAGGCAACAGGCGGCACGGCCTGCGCCGTACTGTGCGCCTTGGCGCGCAACAGCAGATCGGCGACACGGGTAAGCGAATACACATCGAGATACGGGCCCATCGGCAAGCTGAGCACCCGCTGGGCCATTTGCGCCGCCACCGGAAAATGCTCTTTGGTGAAGTGGCGATACGCCGGTTGCAGCGGAATCGGTATCGGATAGTGAACCGCGGTCGGAACGTTGGCCTTGTTGAGGGTATCGCGCACTGCCTCGCGGTGATCCAGGAAGACGGTGTACTGCGCATATACGCTGTCGCGGTCAGGCCGCTGAATAACCCGCTCGACCTTATGCCCCAGCAACTCGTCGTACTGCGCGGCGATATGCTGGCGTTGCTCCAGCTCCCAGTCGAAGCGGTCAAGCTTGGCGAGCACGATTGCGCATTGCAGTGTGTCCATTCTGCCGCCGACACCGATGCGTGAATGACGGTAGCGCTGTTCCTGACCATGCACGCGGATTTCCCGCATGGCCTGGGCAAGGTCATCGTCGCTGGTGAAGATGGCGCCGCCGTCCCCGTAGCAGCCGAGCGGCTTGCTGGGAAAGAAACTGGTACAGCCGATGGTAGACAGGTTGCAGCTCTTGCGCCCTTTATAGGTCGCGCCGAAGCTTTGCGCGGCATCCTCGATCACGGTCAAGCCATGCCGGTCAGCGATCGCGTTGATCGCATCCATATCCGACGCCTGGCCGAACAGCGATACCGGCAGGATGGCGCGGGTGCGCGGCGTGATTTTCCGCTCGATCAGCGTGGCGTCGATATTGCAGGTGTCCGGCTCGATATCGGCGAATACCGGAACTGCGCCGATCAGCGCAATCACTTCCGCGGTAGCGACGAACGAGAACGGCGTGGTGATCACTTCGTCGCCCGGGCGAACGCCGATCGCCATGAGCGCAATCAGGAGGGCTTCAGTGCCTGACGCGACGGTGATGCAATGGCGGGCGCCGGTGTAGTCGGACAGCCGCTCCTCCAGTTCCTGCACTTCCGGTCCCATGATGTAGTGGCCGTGTTCAAGCACGGTGCGAATGCGCGCGTTGATGCTTGGGCGCAGAGTGTGGTACTGGGCTTTCAGATCGATGAATTCCATTTTTAACGAACCTTCTCTCTCTCGTCTTCGGTTTCCAGGCAGCGTTCGCATACGCCGTCAGTCAGGACATAGCGCTCCCGCGTCGCCGGGCAACGCGCCTGCGCATCGCCGCGCAGCGGCAGTGACAGCCGTTCGCCGTGGCGGCTCATCCAGCCGATCTGGCGTGCCGGCACGCCGGCCATCAGGGCATAGGCCGGCACGTCGCGTACGATGACCGCGCCGGCTGCGACGAACGCATACTCGCGCACGGTCACGCCGCAGACGATGGTGGCGTTGGCGCCAATAGTTGCGCCGCGCCGCACCAGGGTGCGCAGGTACTCGCCCTTCCGGTTGACCGCAGAACGCGGGTTGTAGACATTGGTGAACACCATGCTCGGGCCGCAGAACACGTCATCCTCGATGGTGACTGCGTCATAAACGGATACGTTGTTCTGTATCTTCACGTTGTTGCCGATACGCACGTCGTTGCCGACGAAGACGTTCTGACCGAGCGAACACTCGCGGCCTATCGAAGCGCCTGCGCACACATGGGCGAAGTGCCACACGCGCGTGCCGTCGCCGAGCACCGCGCCCCGGTCCACGATCGCACTGGAATGTATGGATACATCCATGTCAATGCTCCAGCGGCAGCGCGATGCGCTTGCCTTCACAGGCGGAGCGATAGGCGGCAACCAGTATTTCGAGAGTCTTCAAGCCCTGCCGGCCATCGGTTTCCGGATTTGCTTCGCCGCGCAACGCCTTGATAACGTTGTCGTAGTATTGCGCGTGTCCAAACCCGTACACGGAATCGGTTGCGTAACTCGATTCCTTGACACGCTGGTCGTCCTCATTCGGCTCGGCAAACTCCCAATGCTGCACCTCGTTCAGCGCGACGCCGCCGATACGCACCGTCCCCTTGTCGCCGAGGATGGTAATGCTGCCCTCGAAGTTTTTTGGATAGGCCAGCATGGTGACGTTGATCGAGCCGAGCGCGCCGTTGCGCCATTGCAGATTGATGACGCCGGTGTCCTCCACCTCGATATCGCGCTCCAGTGTCGCGGCGTACGCATGCAGGCTTTGCACAGGACCGATGAGCCATTGCGCGAGGTCGATGTAATGGCTTGCCTGGTTCATGAACGCACCACCGTCGTATTCCCAGGTGCCGCGCCATCCGGCGCTGTCGTAATATGCCTGCGGCCTGGTCCAGAACACATTCATGTTCATCATGTGAATGCGGCCAAAGCGCTTGTCGTCGATCGCCTTTTTCAGCATTTGCATGGTTGCGTTCAGCCGATTCTGCTTGACGACGAAGAGACGCACCCGTGCTTCATCGCAGGCCGCCACCATCCGCTTGCCGTCTTCCCAGCGGGTGGCCATCGGCTTTTCAGTGATGACATGGCGTCCGGCATGCGCGACCTGTATTGCCTGACTTGAATGCAGCCCCGAAGGCGTGGTCAGGATCACTGCATCCGCCTGGCAGTCGTCCAGCATGCCGGCAAGATTCCTGTAGGCGCGCGCGCCGGTGCGATAGGAAGCTTCTTCAAGCGCGCGCGAATCGGTATCGCAGACGCCGGCCAGCTCGCACATGTCCTTGTGGCGCTCGAGGGCGGCGAAATGGTTTCCGGCGATCCGGCCGCAGCCGGCCAGCGCAAAGCGCAGCTTGCGCTGGATTGGCATGGTTGACATGGTTGACATGGTTGGATAAGAGATCATGATTACTTTCCACCGTTCAGGACTTCACGACATTGGGCCGTTGCTCGGAATAGACGCCGCGTGTATCGACGATCAGTTGCGCATGTTTCTGGATCATGTCGTAGTTGAAGGCGCTATGGTTGGTAGCCAGCAACACGAGATCGTAGGAAGCGATGCTGTCGCGCGTGAGCTCGACACTCTCCAGGTCGAAGCGATGTTCACGCATTTTCGGAAATACCGGCACATGTGGATCCGAATATGCAATGCGAGCGCCTTTTTCCCGCAGCAGCTCCATCAGTTTTACCGACGGCGACTCGCGCATATCGTCGACATCCTTCTTGTACGCAATGCCCAGCACCAGGACGCTGCTGCCCCGAATGGAACGACCGCGGTCGTTCAGCGCCTCGCTTACCTTGCTGATGACCCAGCGCGGCATGTCGCTGTTGATCTCACCGGCCAGTTCGATGAAACGCGTATTGAGCCCGTACTGTCGCGCTTTCCAGGTCAGGTAGAAC
>NZ_DASZBA010000148.1:0-7812 GCF_035944575.1 Noviherbaspirillum sp. | reverse complement strand
TATGACCGGGATACGGAACGCGTCGCACGGGAACTGCTCGGCAAATATCTCGTGCACGTGCAATCCGGGACGACGCGCATCGGCAGGATAGTGGAGACCGAAGCCTACCTCGGTGCGCACGACCTCGCCTCACATTCATCCAAAGGCATCACGCCACGCACCCGCATCATGTACGGCCCGCCCGGCCATGCGTATGTGTACATCATCTACGGCATGCATCACTGCATGAATGTCGTGACCGAAAAGGAAGGCCACGGCGCGGCGGTGCTGTTGCGGGCGGTGGAGCCGGTAGCCGGCATCGACGGCAATACGAAAGGGCCGGGACTGCTGTGCAGGGCGATGGGTATCGACCGGCGTCTGAACGGGGTGGATTTGCTCGGGGATGCGTTGTACGTGGCGGCGGGGGTGAATCAGGAGGAGTTCAAGGTAGTTGAACGGCCGCGCATCGGGGTGGCGTATGCGAAGGAATGGGCGGCGGCGGAGTTGCGGTTTTATATCGAGGGGAATGGGTTTGTGTCGCGGAAGTGAGCGGGGAAAGTAAGGTCCGTATAAACAATAGTATGGCTGCGACCGCGTCTGAACACGATAGCTCCAGCGCTACTGCCTAGACGCAATTGCCAGACTGCTCTAATACTTAATGAAGCCCGCCACAGCCGCGCATAGAGGCTGTGGTTGTTGAATTCCGCTTGGCGCTGCCGGAAAAGTACGGGCCAAGGCGGATAAAGAAGCGAAATCTGTCTGAGCCGCAGGCGAGTTTATTTCGCTTCCCGACTTGGCCCGTACTTTTCCGGGAACCCGAAGGGCAGCGGCTCGCGGTCGCCTTTCTTTGCTTACTTTCTTTGGCGAAGCAAAGAAAGTAAGTGGCCCGCCGAGGCCAGTCCCGGCTAGTCTCTTCGGAGAACCACACGAGTTGCATTAACAAAGAGACTCCGTCGCTCTGGATTCCCCCTTGCAGGGCGCGTACTGGCTTGCAAGCCAGTACTGTTTTGCAGGCGGACAGCATGCTGCCCGAAACCCCTGCAAAACCCTGCGCGGGAATGACAGGCTGATGCAGTACGGAAGGTACTCCGTAGCATCGCAAATGTACTCTCCAATTCGTCGCCTACGGATTCCTATTCCCATTCGGCGGCGAATTCGCCCCATCCGGCTGCGTGATATTCAAATCCTCCAGCCCCGGCAAATGCGCCGGCCGCTCGTCCTTCGGCGGCTGGTCGATCGGCGCCGGACCAGTGACATTCTGGTTCGCCAGTCCCTCGGATTGTTCACGTTCGGTCTTTCCGCGGTTGTCGGAAGTTTGCATGTCGATCTCCGGTATGCGGCAGTGCGCAAAACCGTAGGATGCTTCCCTGCCCCGATAGTTCGTCCGAACCGCGCGGGCATGTCAGACGTGCCGCGCCACCTGGTCGCTCCATTCGAACGCCGCCAGCTGCAGCGCATACAAATCATGGTGCGACAACCGGAAGTTATTGATGCTATCCAGCAACGCGGTCGCTCCCTTATCCGCCCATTCAGTCTGCTCCGCAAGGACCAGCAAGTCGCCGAAATAGCCGCGCCGATACAGCAAAGCGTCTCCCACTTCCTTGGTCACCGGCATCTGCATCAGGATTTCCTCCATCGGCATGCCGAACAGGGAATCCATCAGCGACATGATGCCGACGGTGAAGGCGGTGTCGGCAATGCCGCGGTTGCCCGGGCGCAGCTTTTGCGCAGCCAGCTCAATCAGGCGACCGCGTGTCGTCGCCAGTGTGAGCAGCGGCATCGCGCGCGCGCCCTGTGGACCGCCCGGTGCATAGAGCATGATCTGCAGCCAGCGTTGCAACTGGTTGCGGCCCAGCACCATGAGAGCCTGGTGCAGCGAATCAATGCGGTGCGCGCTGACTGCGGGCGTATTGACGAGGCGCAGCAGATTCAGCCCCAGCGTCGGTTCGTGTTTGATGCCGTCTTCAATGTCGACCGTGTCCGCATCCGATGCAAGCAGGGTGATCAGCCGGATGATCGCGGTCTGCGAGGCCTTGAGTTTCCTGGCGGGCGTGGTTTCCTGCCTGGTGAAGTAATACCCCTGAAAAATGTCGAAGCCGGCATCGCTGCACAACTGGAACTGCTGCGCGGTATGGACGTTTTCCGCCATCACGGTTTTCCGGTGCGGATGCAGGCGGCCGCAGATCATCGCCAGTTCGGCGGCAATCTTGCCGGAGGCATCGACTTTGAGGATGTCCACCAGTGGCAGGAAAGCGGCCAGCGTGCGTTCCTGTTTGTCGACATCGAGTGCGAAGCGGAAGCCGCTGCGTACCAGCTGCGCGATCCGGTCCAGCACCTCGGGGCTGGGTTCGACTCCGTTAGCGATCACCGGCACGACGCTTTGCGGCGGCAGAAAATTGAAAATATCGCTCATCAGCGCTGCCGCGTTCATGTGCAAAAAGCCGGGGACATCGCCAATCACCCTGCCGACGCCGTGCCGGATCACATCGGCGATGACGGAAGGGGTGCCGTCGGCGTCATCGATCGTGCCTGCATCGTCGCTTGCTGCGCTGCAAAACAGCAATTCATACGCTTCCAGTTCCTGCCGACGGTCGAGCACCGGTCGCCTCGTCATGAAGAATGGCGACGCCAGATGGATCCGGTGGGTATTGTTAAAGGTGATGCTAACGCTCATGGCTTCCCCTGCTCGGCAGCCGGTAGCCGGTTGGTTTGCTTATAGGATTTATTCCTCTGCCTACCGGGGTTAACGGCGAAAACCCGGAATACTTGAGCAGCGCAACCGGACCGGCGTATCGTTTGCCGGAACTTAGGGAAGACCTGTCGTTTCTATTAACAGGACCTCCGCTTCGACGACCCCAAGGAGAATAAGATGAGCATGAATTCCAAGGATTATCCCGGCATGGTGACCGGCCTGTTCTACGACCGCGACAGCGCCGAACGGGCTTACCAGGCGGTATCGGACCGCGGCTATGACACCAACGATCTGAATATGGTGATGTCCGACGAAACCCGCGAAAAGCATTTCGGCAATGACGCGCAGCCAGGGCAGCCCACCACCGACCTGGGTAACAAGGCGGCTGAAGGCGCGGGGATCGGCGGTGCCGTCGGCGGCACGCTGGGGGCGATCCTGGCGGCGGTGACTGCGGCAGGCACCAGCATTGCCCTGCCGGGCCTGGGACTGGTGCTTGCCGGACCGCTGGCTGCCGCGGCGATGGGTGCCGGCGCAGGCGCCGCGACCGGCGGCCTGCTCGGCGCACTGATCGGCTGGGGGATTCCGGAGGAACGGGTCAAGCGCTATGAAAACGGCTTGAAGGAAGGCGGCATCCTCATGGGTGTAAGGCCACGTTCGGAGGATGACGCACGCCACTTCGAAGAACAATGGCGCAACAGCAACGGCCAGCATATCTACCGGTAGCAATCGGTTTGCATCAGCCTTGGCGGACGCAGTATCCGCCTCACGTGTCTGCGAAGAGTGCCTATCCGCAATATCGCCATGCGTAAGGCTGCAAACCGACGACGTCAGCATTTTCGCTTCAAAATACCGCCTGCTTCCGATCCCCTGCGAAGCTGGAAACCAGCCCTTGCGCCAGTCTTCCAAAGAGAGCGCCATGGATGGCGGCAGGTGCCTGTTATATTGGCCTGCCACATTCTTCAATGACCGACGATGTAACCAATTATTAAGCAATAATATCGACTATTTTTTACATTTCCGGCCTGATGCGCTTTCCACCCCTTTCCTTTTGCCTGGCAATTCTGCTGGCGTTCTCATTCGCCGCGCAGGCACAACCCGCTTCGCTGCGCGTCGACGGCCAGCCTCCGGCAGAGCCGTTCAACCTCACTCCCTACTGGGCGGTGCTGGAGGATCCGTCACGGCAATGGAAGATCGACGATGTGCGCGCACCCGAACTGGCCGAGCGTTTCGCGCCCCCACCGACAAACAGCGATTCGCTCAATTTCGGCATCACGGATTCGGCGGTATGGCTGCGGCTGACGATACACAACCCGACCGACGAAAACCTCGTCCGACGTCTTGAACTGGCCTACCCGTCGCTCCATTATGTGGACCTGTATGTCTTTGCGCCTGACGGCATGAGACACATGGAGACCGGCGTGCTGCGCCCGTATTCGCAACGGCCTGTCCCCCATCGCCATTTCGTGTTTCCGCTGCGGTTCGCGGCGAACGCCGACACGACGCTGTACCTGCGCGTCGCGTCGAGCGGCTCGCTGAATGTCGCTTCCGAGCTGTGGCATCCGCGGGCGTTCACCGAAAAAATCCTGCATGAATACATGATGCAGGCGTTTTACTTCGGCCTCGTGATCGCGCTCGGTGTCTTCAACCTGTTGCTCTTCTTTTCTCTGCGCGACCCGACCTATTTCTATTACGTGTTGTTCGCGGCCAGCAGCGCCTTGTCGCTACTCGCTTACAGCGGCCTCGGACTGCAGTTCGTCTGGCCGAGCGCGCCGAACTGGGCGGTGAGCGCCACCATGATTGCGTTCGCGCTCAATGGCGCAGCCCTGCTGCAGTTCCAGCGGCGGCTGCTCACCACCAACCAGGTCGTACCGAAGCTGGACCGTGTGATGCTCGCGTTCATCGGTTTGAACGGACTGCAGATCCTCGGCTTTCTCTGGTCATTCGAGCATATGCTGCGCTTCGGGATCGCGATGGATGTCGCCAACATCCTGCTGGCGTTGACTGTCGCCGCCGCCTGCCAGCGGCGGGGTCAGCGCAGCGCGCCGTTTTTCCTGGTCGCTTTCGCCGGGCTGGCGTTGACCGCGCTGCTTACGGCCGCCCACAGCTTCGGCGTGAGCGGCATTCCCAACTTCATCAATATCTACGGCATACAAATCGGGTCGGCACTGGAGATGCTGCTGTTCTCGCTCGCCCTCGCCGATCGCTTCAATCAGCTCCGGCAGGAAAAGGAGTATGCGCAGCAGCAGCTCGTCGACAACCTGAAGCGTTCGGAGCGGCTGCTGGAATTGCGGGTGGAGGAACGCACCGCCGAGCTCTCTCGCCGCAACGAAGAACTGAAGCAGCATGAATTCGCGCTGCAGGCATCGAAGGAAAATGCCGAGGAATCCTCGCGCATGAAGTCGGCGTTCCTGGCCAATGTCAGCCATGAGATCCGCACGCCGATGAATGCCATCATCGGCATGGCCTACCTGGCGTTGCGTACCGATCTCAGTCCCCGCCAGCGGGATTACCTGGAAAAGATCCAGCGCTCGGCGGTGTCGCTGCTCGGCGTCATCAACGACATTCTCGACTTCTCCAAGATCGAAGCCAACAAGCTGCAGATCGAACGCACCAAGTTCTCCTTGCACGACGTGCTCGCCAACGTCAGCGCGGTAATCAGCCAGCGCGCGCAGGAAAAGGGATTGCGCTACTTGTTCGACATCGACTACGACGTACCGGTGCAGCTCATCGGCGATCCCACCCGGCTCGGCCAGGTCCTGATCAACCTGCTCGGCAACGCCATCAAATTCACGCCGGAAGGGCAGGTTTTGCTGCGCTGCGGCGCCGACCGTATCGGCATGGCCTCCGTGATGCTGCGCTTCGAGGTCGAAGATACCGGCATTGGCATATCGCAGGAGGAACAGGCGCGGCTGTTCGATGCCTTCGCGCAGGCCGACGCTTCCATCACCCGCAAATACGGCGGCACCGGGCTGGGCCTGGCGATCAGCCAGCGGCTCGTCGAGATGATGGGAGGCGCGATCACGGTACGCAGCCAGCCGGGCGCCGGCTCGGTATTCGCCTTCAATGCGCGCTTCGAGCTTGATCTGCCGCCGCAGACATCGCCCTGGATCTTGCCTGAAAGCGTGCGCGGGCGCCGGGTGCTGGTCGTGGACGACAATCGCGCCGCACGCCAGCTGCTGTCCCAGCTCCTGGAAAGTTTTCAGCTGTCGGTCGCAGCGGAAGCAAGCGGCGAGGAAGCGTTGGCGGCAATCCGCAGCGCCGACCAGAGTGAGCCGTTCGATGTGGTGCTCGCCGATCTCAGCATGCCCGGCATGAACGGGCTGGAGCTTGCCACGGCCATCGTCGGCGCCGGCCTGGCGCATACGCCGCGCACCTTGCTCGTCACCGCCTATGGCGGCGAGGACGTGGTCCGGCAGGCCGAGAATGCGCCGGTCGCCACGGTGCTGTTCAAGCCCATCGATCCGTCCCTGCTGCACGATGCGCTGGTCGACCTGCTGGCGCAGCATTTGCCGCTGCCCTCGACCGAACGAAAGCGGCGTGTCGCGCCGCGCTTTCACGGCAAGGTGCTGCTGGTGGAGGACAACATCATCAACCAGCAGATTGCCCACGAAATCCTGGCCGCGACAGGCGTGGAAGTGGACATTGCCGACAACGGCCGCCATGCGCTCGACCGGCTGTTCGCCGCCGGGCCGCATGCCTACGACCTGGTATTGATGGATATCCAGATGCCTGAACTCGGCGGCCATGCGGCCACGAGGCGCGTACGCATGGATGCGCGCTATGCGCGCCTGCCGATCGTGGCGATGACCGCCCATGCGACCGAGGAGGAACGGGAGCATTGCCGCCAAAGCGGCATGCAGGACCACATCCCGAAACCGATCGACCCCGATCTTTTCTATGAAGTGATTGCGCGCTGGCTGCCGCGCGCGGGTGTGCTGCCGGCACCGGTCGAGCCTGCGCCGCCGGCGCAATCCGGTGCCGCCCCGATCGCCATTCCCGGGTTCGACACTGCCGATGTCCTCGACCGCCTGGACGGCGATGTCGACCTGTATCACCGGCTCTTGCAGATGTTGCCGGCCGACTTCTCCCGGGCGGCCGAGGCACTGCGGGATGCCTATGCACGCGGCGAGCGCGAGGCGGTGGTCCATGCGGTGCATGACATGCGAGGCATGGCGTCGGGCATCGGCGCCATCGACGTGACCGCTGCGGCGACAGCGCTGGATGATGCACTGAAGGCAGGGCTGGACGACATGCCGCAGGTACTGGCGTTTTGCCGGTTGCTGGAGGAAACGGTCAGCGCAGTGCGGGAGGGTTTGAGCCGGCATCTCGCCGGATTGGACATGTAGGAGCCTACCAGCGGGATATTCGAATTGGCCCGTTTCCTTCGGGCCGAAAATCAGCTATTACTGCGTTCCCCGCCCGGAGGCCCCCAGAAGACCACCCAGGTCACGAAGTCATCGCTGAACCGTTCGAACCGGTGCACCGCGCCCGCTGGCACAAAAACAGCGTCGCCGGCGGCGAGATGCATGCGGCTTTCCTCCAGCACGAATTCCGACGTGCCATGCATTACAAAGTACAGCTCGTCCTGGGCATGCGGCGTCTGGGGGTCGTGGCCGACCGGTGCATATACTTCCACGGACATCGTGCCGTGCGAAAGCGCTCGGGCGAAGCGCTCGCCGCCGGGCCATTTTTCGGATTGGGGACCGGGGATGTTTTGCAGGAGATTTGTCAGTGTGGCTTTCGTCATTGCGTTCTTTTCCTGTTCCGCATTTTTTTGCCATGGCAGGGAAATTGATTGCCATGATTCATCTTATCGTCAAAATTTTTAAAGACGGAAAATCGAGAAGCATCGATAAACCACTGTTCGCAATCCGCGACCGTCATATGTCAGCAAGCTTACTTAAAACAATCATCCTGACTCTTGCACTGCGCCGCGCTTAAATTGACCATTGTTGCCTGGTTTGATGAAAATCAATCTTTTTACAAACCCTTGCCCCATTTCATTTTCACGGAGGAAAACGTTGCGGGAACGTGTCAACAACTGCAAGGTTTGGCGCTACACTGACCGCTCGCCGTACCGATATTCCTGATCAACGGACAGTGCACACGGATGCGATTTTCAAGACGATTTATCCACTCCT
>NZ_DASZBA010000147.1:0-6362 GCF_035944575.1 Noviherbaspirillum sp. | reverse complement strand
CGCCCGGTAAACTACGTGCAGCGGCGGATGGCAAATCCGCATTCTCTGCCCGTCAGGGATTTTCTTGGTAAAATCAATCACTTAACTTATTTTCAAGGTGCATATGCTGTACCCAGAATTATTCAAGTCGCTAGAGCAGGTCCGCTGGAATATGGACAAGGATATTCCATGGGATCAGTTCGATGCCTCCAAGCTGTCCGACGAACAGGCGCAAACCATCAAGATGAATGCCATCACGGAATGGTCCGCACTGCCGGCCACCGAGATGTTCCTGCGCGACAATCGCGGCGACAGCGATTTCTCGGCGTTCATGTCCGTATGGTTCTTCGAAGAACAAAAGCATTCGCTGGTATTGATGGAATACCTGCGTAGATTCCGTCCGGAACTGGTGCCGACGGAACAGGAACTGCATAACGTGCGTTTCGAATTCGATCCGGCCCCGCCCCTCGAAACCCTGATGTTGCATTTCTGCGGCGAAATCCGCCTGAATCACTGGTACCGCTGTGCATCCGACTGGCATACCGAGCCGGTCATCAAGCAGATTTACAAGATCATCAGCCAGGACGAAGCGCGTCATGGCGGTGCGTATCTGCGTTACATGAAGAAAGCGCTGAATGAAGTAGGCGATACGGCACGCGCCGCATTCGCGAAAATCGGAGTTCTGATGGCTTCGGCGCGACGCACCGAAAAGCCCTTGCACCCGACCAATCTGCATGTGAACCAGGCGCTTTTCCCCAACGATACCGTGCAGAGCCGCCTGCCGGATCCGAACTGGCTGGAGCGCTGGCTTGACGGTCAGATCAACTTCAACGGCGAGTGGGAAAAGAAGGTCATCGAGCGCATTCTTCACAACATGTCGCTGCTGTTCGACCGTACGTTTGAATCGGTGCAGGACCTCAACCGTTACCGCAAGGAAGTTGCAGCCCGTCTTGCGCAGTTGAATCCGGCTTGATTCCAAATGAAGTATGCTAGCCGCAGGCAATATCGCCTGCGGCTTTTTATTTTCCATGCCTGATTTCGAAAAAAAAATCTGTTCCCGCTCGGAATTGAAAGGGCGCATTGCGCGACTCCCGAAACCGGTCGTGCTCACGAATGGCGTCTTCGATATCCTCCATCGTGGCCATGTGAGCTATCTCGCCGATGCACGTGCACTTGGCGCATCGCTTGTGGTGGCCGTCAATACCGATGCTTCGGTCAAGCGGCTTGGCAAGGGCGATGACAGGCCGGTGAACATCTGCGAAGACCGCATGGCCATCCTCGCCGCTCTGGAATCGGTTGACCTGGTGGTTGCCTTTGACGAGCAGACTGCGCTGGAGGTGGTGCAGGAGGCTCGGCCCGATATTTATGTCAAAGGTGGCGATTACGACATGGCATCCATCCCGGAAGGCCAGGCGGTGCTGGCCTACGGCGGCCGGGCGGTCGCGATCGATTTCGAGTTCGACCGGTCGACCACGAAGCTATTGTCCAAGGTCAGGCAATCATCATGAAACTTGCTCCGCTGGTCGAAGTCACGCGTGGCGATGACGTGGAATGCATCCACTTTGGTTCGGTTGCGGTCGTGGATACTCACGGCAATCTGCTCTACCAGGCCGGCGACCCGGATTTTCTTACCTTCACCCGTTCAACCATCAAACCGTTTCAGGCCTTGCCGTTCCTGCGCGCCGATGGGCCGGCGAAGTTTGGTTACACGACGCGGGAACTGGCTCTGCTCTGCGCCAGTCATTCCGGCGAGGCAATGCATGTCGATGTCGTTCAGTCGATGCTGCACAAGGCAGGCTGCGATGAACAGCACCTGCGCTGCGGCTGCCATGAGCCGATGTTCTATAACGTGCTTGGGCAACGCCCGCCGCCGGACCAGCAATTCAGCCAGTTGCATCACAATTGCAGCGGCAAGCACAGCGGCTTTCTTGCATGGTGTGTGCAGCACAATGCGCCCCTCGATAGCTATCTCGATCCTGCCCATCCGCTCCAGCAGGCGGTGTGCGATACGGTGGCGAAGGCATCGGGCCTTCCGGCATCGGCACTCAAGACCGGAACGGACGGATGTTCCGCACCCAACTATGCAATGCCGCTTTCGCGTCTCGCCCTGTCCTATGCCAGGTTGGCGCAGGGAAGTCGCGACACGCAATTCGGCAGCCCAATGGGCGATCTGTTCGATGCGATGACGGGCCATCCGGAACTTGTATCCGGCACAGGGCGAAACGATCTGGCATTCATGCAGACCGCACCAGGCGACTGGGTTGCGAAGATCGGCGCCGATGGCGTGCAGGTGATTGGTGTGCGTTCCGCCGGCATCGGCATCGCGCTCAAGGTCGCCGACGGCAATATGCGGGCGCTCAATACCGCCACGGTGTCGGTGCTGCAGCAGCTCGGCCTGGTCGATTCGCCGGATGCGTCGCCGCTGGCCCAATGGGCTCGCCCGCAGCTGACCAATTACAAGGGCTTGCATACCGGTGAAGTCCGCGCATCGGTGCAATTGCTCAAGGCATGAATCGATGCCACTCAATGAAAGGAATGAAGTCCCATGAAGCGTCGTGAATTTTTGAAGGGCCTGGTGGCCGCAGCGTCGACAACTGTCCTGCCTGCGGCGCATGCCGCGTTGCCGGTCATCGATGTCTACAAGACCGAAACCTGTGGCTGTTGCATCCAATGGGTGGAGCATCTGCAAGCGAACGGCTTCAAGGTCAACGTCAACAACGTTCCTGATACCGCGCCCTATCGCGAAAAATACGGCATTCCACAGAAACTCGGTTCATGCCACACCGGCGTCGTGCAGGGATATGCGCTGGAAGGGCATGTGCCGGCCAAAGACATCAAGCGACTGCTGAAAGAGCGCCCGAAAGCAACGGGACTCGCTGTTCCCGGCATGCCGATCGGTTCGCCGGGCATGGAAGTCGAAGGCCGCCCGGCCGACAAATACGACGTGATCCTGGTGAACGCGAACGGCAAACACACGGTGTATCAGCAGTACCAGTGACAATCAGTTTCCTTGCACTGCGAATTGCCTTAGAATAAGCACGCTTTCTCGTCATTGGGGAGTAGCCTTCTTCGGCAACGAAGAGAATGCGTCAACACACTTGGCTCCGGCCATGGCGCATTCGACCCACGGGTTTGGCGAGACCTTTGACATGCGTACTTCCGTCTTCATGGATTGAGCGGGAGGGACGCGTGTCATTGGTTGTTTGTCGCTCAATCCCGATTCATATTAATGGAAGCGTTCCTCATATCAACTTTCGCCGTTGCAGTAGCTGAAATCGGCGATAAAACTCAACTCCTCGCGTTAATTCTGGCAGCGCGGTACAAGCGCCCGATTCCCATCATTTTCGGCATCCTTGCCGCCACACTGCTCAATCATGCCTTGGCCGGCCTTCTCGGCGAATGGATACGCACGATGATTGATCCGGGCATGCTCCGATGGATACTGGGCGCTTCATTCCTGGTGATCGCCGCTTGGGCATTAATTCCTGACAAGATGGAGGAGGGCGGCCAGACGCAAGGCCGTTACGGGGTATTCTTTGTCACCTGCATCGCCTTTTTCATCGCCGAAATTGGTGACAAGACCCAGATCGCTACGGTTGCCTTGGCGGCAAAATACTCAAGCTTCCTGCCGGTGGTCGCGGGTACGACCATCGGCATGATGATAGCCAACGTTCCCGCAGTCATCCTCGGCAAGATCGCTTCCCCGAACTTCCCGTTCAAGCTTGTGCGCACCATTTCCGCCGGTATCTTTGCCGTACTGGGCGTCGCCGTGCTGCTGTCGGGCAGCTGAAACGTCCTCATCTGCGATACGTCTAAACTTGCAGAGAAGTGCTTGACCTTCCCACTGCGGGAAGCTGCACACTTGTGGTTCCACACATGAGAAAGGGATTTGCCATGTATGAACTGAACGTCGAAGGAATGAGCTGCAACCACTGCGTCAGCATGGTCACGAAATCGGTATTGGGCGTTGACGGTGCCGCGAAGGTGAAGGTCGATCTCGCCGGCCAAAAAGTGCACGTCGAGTCGAGTGCCGATATAGATGTCATCAAATCGGCAGTCATCGAGGCGGGCTATCCGGTGACCGGTGCCAGCGTTGCCTGATCATGCCGGTTTGCAAGCGAAGACCGGAGTGCCCCAAATTCCTTGCGGGAAGAAGGAGCACTCAGGGCTCAATGTCGCGATACACACGAATCATGGGGTGATAATCCATGCAATATCGGGCAGTCCGGGCGTTCATCGCCGGCGCATGCACTGGCTAAATGATCGAGCGTGTCGCGCATTTCGGTCAGTTCGAGGATGCGCTTGTTCAATTCTGCCACATGGGCTTTGGCGATCGTTTTTACATCGGCACTGGCCCGGTGCGAGTCCTGCCAGAGCGACAGCAGATCCTTGATTTGTTCCAGCGAAAAACCCAGCGTGCGGGCACGTTTGATGAACCGCAGGGTATGCAGGTCCTTGTCCGTGTATTTGCGATAGCCCGCATCGCTCCGCGATGTCGGCGCGATCAACGCAATACTTTCATAGTGCCGGATCATCTTGGCCGACACCCCGGACGCCTTGGCCGCTTCTCCGATATTCATGATAGTCCTCCTGTCATGCCGGTTTGCGAGCGTCTCCACTGAAACGCGCGCTAACCAGAGTTTGCACCTTCCCACAATGGGAAGGTCAAGCACCACCGGGAACGGCGATTAATGCTTGTGGTGGCCCGCCTTCGCGTCAGTGCCTGCTTTCGCCTCCACGGTGATGGATATTTCTTTTTTGCCTGCTTTTTCAAAAGTCAGCGTCATTGGAAAAGAATCTCCGGGCTGGAGCGGCTTTTGCAGCCCGATCAGCATCAGGTGATAGCCGTCCCCTGGCTGCATCGTGACTTTGCCGGCGGCTTTCAATTCGATACCGGGTACTTCTCGCATCCGCATCACGTTGCCGTCCATCGACATGGTGTGGATCTCGACCGACTTGGCAGCAGGGGACGATGCTGAAACCAGTTTGTCGGCTTGCTTGCCCTTGTTTTCCAGCGACAGGTAAGCGGCGGCGCTTGGTTGTCCGGGAACCGTAGGGCGCGCATACGGACGGCCAATGTGTACCTCGCCGACCTGAAAGTCTTGCGCGTGGGCGGAAAAGCCAACAATAAGTGCAGCGAAAAGTGCCAAAGTGGAACGGACCTGCATAGATATCCTTTTAATGAATGAAAAATTAATTGCCGCCGGCGAAGCCGTTCTGTCGCCATGCTTCATAAACGACCACTGCGACGGTGTTTGAAAGATTCAGGCTGCGATTATCCGGCCGCATCGGAAGTCGGATGCGCTGGGAGGCCGGAAAGGATTCGCGCAAATCGACCGACAGTCCCCTGGTTTCCGAGCCGAAGACAAATACGTCGCCGGGACGAAACGCAATTGATGCGAATGGCGTGGCGCCATGGGTGGTCATTGCGAACATCCGGGATCCATCCGGCCTCTCCGCGGCGACAAAGGCATCCCAGCTACGATGTACCTTCATTGTGGCGTAATCGTGATAATCCAGCCCGGCGCGGCGCATTTTCGCGTCGTCCAAGGGGAAGCCGAGCGGCTCGACAAGATGCAACTGGGCGCCGGTATTGGCGCACAGGCGGATCACGTTTCCGGTATTCGGTGGAATTTCCGGTTCTACCAATACGACATGAAACAAAAAACCTCTCCTTTATTTTGGCAACGGTCGTGCAAATACCAGGTTCGTCACCCGCCTGGCGCCGAAACGTTTCAAGGTCCGGGCGACTTCATTCAACGTTTCACCCGTCGTAATGACATCATCGACCACGCCGATATGCGCGCCCCGCACCGTGTCGATGGACTCGCCGGGCACGATGAATGCATTGCGGATATTGGTGTGGCGTTCATCAGGATGCAGCATCGACTGCGCCCGCGTATCGCGCTGCCGCACCAGCAGCCCCGGCTTCAGTGGTACCTTCAAGGCGCGGGATATCGGCCGGGCAATTTCCAGCGCCTGGTTGAAGCCACGGTCAGCCAGCCGTTGCGTTCCGAGCGGGACGGCGGTCAGAAGCTGCGGACGTTCCTGTTCCGGCCGCTGCGCCAACGCCCGAAGCAGCAGATCGCCGAACAAAGGTGCCAGCGCGAGCCGGTTACCGAATTTCAGCGCCAGGACCAATTGGTCCACTGGCGCGGCATAGTCGGCAGCCACGAACGTTGAATCAAAAGCCGGTGGTCGCTTGAGGCAGTCGCCGCACGCCGTCGATGAGGGTGTCGCTTGTCCCGTAAGGGGTGAAGCGCAATGCCTGCAGCGTACCTGGCCCTGCCGGAAAAACTGCCTGTCACAGCCTTCGCAAATCGATTGCGGGCCCAGCCGGCCACAAAGGGCGCAGTTCGTCGGCATACATGCCGGCATTAGAC
>NZ_DASZBA010000146.1:0-20712 GCF_035944575.1 Noviherbaspirillum sp. | reverse complement strand
ATGGCATCATCGAAAGTGCAATTCCACTGGGACGACCCGCTGCTGCTGGACCAGCAGCTGACATCCGAAGAGCGCGCCGTGCGCGACGCCGCCCACGCCTACTGCCAGGACAAGCTGCAGCCGCGCGTCCTGGAAGCGTTCCGCCATGAAACCACCGACCCGGCCATCTTCCGCGAAATGGGCGAGCTCGGCCTGCTCGGCCCCACCATCCCCGAGCAGTACGGCGGCCCCGGCCTGAGCTACGTCAGCTATGGCCTGATTGCCCGCGAAGTCGAACGCGTCGATTCCGGCTACCGCTCGATGATGAGCGTGCAAAGCTCGCTGGTGATGGTGCCGATCTACGAGTTCGGCAATGAGCAGACAAAAGAGAAATACCTGCCCAGGCTGGCCACCGGCGAATGGATCGGCTGCTTCGGCCTGACCGAACCGAACCACGGCTCCGACCCCGGCTCGATGATCACCCGCGCCAAGAAGGTCGACGGCGGCTACAGTCTTACCGGCAGCAAGATGTGGATCTCCAACTCGCCGATTGCCGACGTGTTCGTGGTCTGGGCCAAGGACGATGAAGGGGCGATCCGCGGCTTCGTGCTGGAAAAGAGCTGGAAGGGGCTGACTGCGCCGGCCATCCACGGCAAGTTCGGCCTGCGGGCGTCGATCACCGGCGAGATCGTCATGGATGAGGTGTTCTGTCCGGAAGAAAATGCCTTTCCCGAAGTGCGCGGCCTGAAGGGCCCGTTCACCTGCCTGAACTCGGCGCGCTACGGCATTGCCTGGGGTGCCTTGGGTGCGGCCGAAGCATGCTGGCACACCGCCCGCCAGTATGTGCTGGACCGCAAGCAGTTCGGCAAGCCATTGGCGGCCAACCAGCTCATCCAGAAGAAGCTGGCGGACATGCAGACCGAGATCACGATGGGTCTGCAGGGGTGCCTGCGGCTGGGGCGGATGAAGGATGAAGGCACGGCGGCGGTGGCGATCACGTCGATGATGAAGCGCAACTCGTGCGGCAAGGCGCTGGATGTGGCGCGGATGGCGCGTGACATGCTGGGTGGCAACGGGATATCGGATGAGTTTGGGGTGATCCGGCACATGGTGAACCTGGAGGTGGTCAATACGTATGAGGGCACGCATGACATTCATGCGTTGATCCTGGGGCGGGAGCAGACGGGGATTGCGGCGTTCTAGTTGGTGCGGGACGACTTCTTCCGGTGATGCAGCAACCTGTCATTCCCGTGAAGACGGGAATCCAGGGCGACTGAGTGTCTCCGGTAGTGCAGCGCCTTCATTTCTTCGAAGAGCCTTGCCGGGACTGGCCCCGGCGGGCCACTTCCTTTCTTTGCTTCGCCAAAGAAAGGAAGCAAAGAAAGGCGACCCCGTTATCGCCGCCCCTGCGGGGTGCCCAAAAGTGCCACGGTCAAAACGGGAAGTGAAACAAACTCGCCTGCGGCTCAGACAGGTTTCACTTCTATTTCCGTTTTGACCGCGTCACTTTTGGCGTCGCTAAAAGGGGTGAACGGCCAACCGATCCCCACCCTGACCCTCCCCTTGCAGGGATGGGAACTAGGATGTCCTTTATCTTGCAAACGTATGAAGGCACAGGGAGCGAACCAAGAGCGGTAAGAAAGTAAAGAATGAAGTATTCCCTCCCCTTCAAGGGCGCCCGGCGAGGGGGAGGGTCAGGGTGGGGATGGGTTTCGAAGTTCCCCCTTCTGGCGACGCCGAAAGCGGGTGGGCTGAAACGGATAAAGAAGCGAAATCTGTCTGAGCCGAAGGCGAGTTTATTTCGCTTCCCGTTTTGGCCGTGTCACTTTTGGGTACCCGCGCAGCGGGCCACTCCCGGCTAGTCTCTTCGAAGAGCCACCCGAGTTGCATTACCGAAGACACGCCGTCGCTCTGGATTCCCGCTTTCGCGGGAATGACAGGCTGATACATCGCTGTAGAAAATTAACCCCGACCATCAGCTACACTATCCTCATTTCCACTGAGGAGCCCGGCCACCCCGGCCTCGCGTCAACCACCCATGACACCCATCGTCCACAGCCTGCTCGAAACCGACCTCTACAAATTCACCATGTGGCAGGCCCTGTTGCATGGCCATCCCGCCGCCCAAGCGGAGTACGCCTTTGCATGCAGGAATGAACCTGCCTACCCGCTGGCGGATTTGAAGGCCGATGTGGAACGCGAGTTCGATCATCTGTGCTCGCTGGCCTTCACCGACGATGAGATCGCCTACCTGCGGGGGCTGCGGTTCATCAAGAGCGACTTTGCCGACTACCTCACCGTCTTCCGGTTCCAGCGCAAGTTCATTACCGTGACGGTCGACGGCCCGACATTGGTGATCAACGTCAAGGGGCCGCAAGTCCATGTGATGGGTTTCGAGATTTATGTGCTGTACATCGTCAATGAATTGTACTTCCGCCGTTTCGATCCGGTGCCGGCATTGGCCGAAGGGCGCAAGAGGCTGGCCGCGAAGATCGAGCAGGTGCGTGATTTCGGCCGCGAGCCGGCCAGGGCGCATCCCTTCGAGTTCTTTGATTTCGGTGTGCGGCGCCGTTTCTCCGGCGCCTGGCATGACGAGGTGGTGGCAACCCTCAAGCGCGAAGTGCCGCAGTATTTCAAGGGTACGTCGAATGTGTATCTCGCGAAGAAGCACAACCTCGTGCCGATCGGCACGATGGCCCATGAATACCTGCAATCGTTCCAGTCGTTCGGCGTCCGCCTGCGCGATTTCCAGAAGGCGGCACTGGAGGATTGGGTGCAGGAATACCGCGGCGACTTGGGGACCGCCCTGACCGATGTCGTCGGCATGGACGCGTTCCTCGCCGACTTCGATCTTTACTTCGCGAAACTGTTTGACGGCTTGCGGCACGATTCCGGCGACCCCGTCGCATGGGGCGAGAAAGCGCTGGCCCACTACGCGAAGCTGCGCATCGATCCGCATACGAAGCGCCTTGTCTTCTCCGATGGACTCGATCTGCCGCGCGCATTCGCGCTGTACCGGCACTTCGCCGACCGGACCATGACCGGCTTCGGCATCGGCACCAATCTGACCAACGACACCGGAATACCCAGCCTCGCCATCGTCATGAAGCTGGTGTCCTGCAACGGCCAGCCGGTCGCGAAGTTATCCGATTCGCCCGGCAAGACCATGTGCACCGACGAAACATTCCTCGCTTACCTCCGGCAGGTATTTCATCATCCCGCAGCGCAATAAATCTGCATGCCTTCAGCGCTGCTTACCGCGGTGGGTATCGTCTTAATGAACTCTGTGAATTCATGGACAGTCGATATTCAATAACCTAATCTGAATGACATCTACCGATGGGATTTTCGGGGTAGCCATACCGAAAAATGTACAATTCGGAAACTTTGAGCCAGATCAAACTTTTGTAGACATACGCTATTAAGATGGCGCCCGGATAGCGACGATGGTATTCGGCAATGAAATTCGCATTTTGCGCACGTCTTTCAGCCTGTCCCTTTAACGAAGTAGCTACGAACGTGCTTCACGGCAACTTCGCAGCAATGCAGTGTTCACCGGAGAAAACAAAATGAATGATGTCGTAATCGTCGCCGCAGGCCGCACTGCCGTAGGCAAGTTCGGCGGCTCCCTTGCCAAGACCGCCGCGTCCGATCTGGGGGCGCATGTCATCAAGCATCTGCTGGAGAAGTCCGGCATCAAGCCCGATATGATCAGCGAAGTGATCATGGGACAGGTTCTCACCGCAGGCGTCGGCCAGAATCCGGCGCGCCAGGCAGTCATCCGCGCCGGTCTGCCCGACATGGTGCCGGGCATGACCATCAACATGGTCTGCGGCAGCGGCCTGAAAGCCACGCACCTGGCGGCGCAGGCGATCCGCTCGGGCGACGCCGAGATCGTCATTGCCGGCGGCCAGGAAAACATGAGCGCCTCGCCGCATGTCCTCAACAATTCCCGCGACGGCTTCCGCATGGGCGACGCCAAGCTGGTCGACACCATGATCGTCGACGGCTTGTGGGACGTCTATAACCAGTACCACATGGGCATCACCGCCGAAAACGTCGCGAAAAAATATGGCGTGTCGCGCCAGGAACAGGACGAATTCGCCGCAGCGTCGCAGAACAAGGCGGAAGCCGCCCAGAAGGCCGGCAAGTTCAAGGACGAGATCATCCCCTTCGAAATCCCTTCCAAAAAAGGCCCGATCGTTTTCGACACCGATGAATTCATCAAGCCCGGCGTCACCGTCGATGCGCTCGGCAGCCTGCGCCCCGCGTTTGCCAAGGACGGCACCGTCACCGCCGGCAATGCATCGGGTATCAATGACGGCGCCGCCGCGGTCATCATGATGTCGGCCAAAAAGGCCGACGAACTCGGCCTGACACCGCTGGCTCGCATCCGTGCTTATTCCTCCGCCGGCGTCGATCCGACCATCATGGGCATGGGCCCCGTTCCCGCCAGCCAGCTTTGCCTGCGCAAGGCCGGATGGGACCATCAGGACCTCGACCTGATGGAGATCAACGAGGCCTTTGCGGCACAGGCGATCGGCGTCAACAAGGAAATGGGCTGGGATACCAGCAAGATCAACGTCAATGGTGGCGCCATCGCCATCGGCCATCCGATCGGCGCCTCCGGCTGCCGCATCCTGGTGACTCTGTTGCATGAAATGATACGGCGTGATGCCAAGCGCGGGCTGGCCAGCCTGTGCATCGGCGGCGGCATGGGTGTCGCGCTGGCGATAGAACGTTAAGACCCACAAGGTCGACGTGCAGTTGTGCAGTCCCTGAATCTTCACAAACAAATAGAGAGACGAACATGGCAAGAATCGCATTAGTCACTGGGGGTATGGGCGGTCTGGGCGAAGCTGTCTGCATCAAGATGGCGGCGCTCGGGTATCAGGTCGTGACGACTTATTCGCCGGGCAATACCAAGGCGCAGGAATGGCTGGCATCGATGGAGCAGCAGGGTTACAAGTTCCGGGCCTATCCATGCGACGTGTCTGACTATCAGTCCGCCGAGAACTGCGTCGCGCAGATCACGAAGGACATCGGTCCGATCGACGTGCTGGTCAACAACGCGGGGATTACCCGTGACATGACCTTCAAGAAAATGGACAAGACTAATTGGGATGCGGTGATGAAAACCAATCTCGACTCGGTGTTCAACATGACCAAGCCTGTGTGCGACGGCATGACCGAGCGCGGCTGGGGCCGGATCATCAATATCTCGTCCGTCAACGGCCAGAAAGGCGCGTTCGGCCAGACCAACTACTCTGCGGCGAAGGCCGGCATGCATGGCTTCACCAAGGCGCTCGCGCTGGAAGTGGCGCGCAAGGGCGTGACGGTCAATACCATTTCCCCCGGCTACATCGGCACCAAGATGGTGATGGCGATTCCGTCCGAAGTCCTGGAAAACAAGATCATCCCGCAGATCCCGATGGGGCGTCTGGGCAAGCCCGAGGAAGTGGCCGGCCTGGTCGCCTATCTGGCCTCGGATGAGGCTGCCTTCCTTACTGGCGCCAACATCGCCATCAACGGCGGCCAGCACATGTACTGATGCATTGAGCGTTTCATGCGCGAACCCGAAGCCGGTCAGACGGTTTCGGGTTTTTTATTTGTGAGATCCGATTCGCCTTCACTCGCCGGCCGGCGCCGCATCGACCACGGCCTGCATGTTTTCCACCAGCTCCGCCACGGCCATATACCCGGACGACACCAGATGAAGCTCGCTCTGCTGCTCCAGCACCAGGGTAGGGAAGCCGCGCACGCCCCAGCGTTGGGTTTGCAGGAAATCCGCCTGCGTATCGGCGATGGTTGTGGATGCGTCCCAGGTCGAGCGGAACGTATCCGCATCGATGACAAAACCGGCCCTGGTCATCGCGTCCGCGCCGACCCGCGCCAGTACGTCGGCCCGGGTTGTATCCAGCCCCTGTGCATAGAAGGCATGCTGGATCGCCTGAAACACCGTCAGCGCAGTCGACGGCGAAAGCAGGCGTGCCGCCACTACCGCCCGGCAGGCCGGCTCGGTGTCGTAGACGAACCCTTCGCGCTCCAGTGCCCCGTCGTTGAAGGGCAGGCCGGACCTTTCTCCCACCTGGCGCCAATGCGACAGAAGGGTCGCCTTCAGGTCCGCATCCAGCGGGTTCGTATTCCCGGCGCGCAGACCGCCGACCACGATATCCAGCGGCAGGTCCGGCAGGCCGGCCAGCAGCGCCGATAACTCCGGGCCGAACCCGTAGCACCACGAACACATCGGATCGGCGATATAGATCAGGCGGGGCATGGCGTCACTTTCAGAAAACAATCATGGCAGGAACTTACCACAACCCGGGTCACTGATCCGCTCGCCGGTCGAAACGGATTTGTATCCGCAGGCAAGAACTAAACGAGGGCGGCATACCTCTATTGACAGTGGCATGCGGCAGCATGCCCGGCAAACGGCGAGGTCTTGCAGTGGCCTTCCGTTTTGCGCAATGAGTCCTACACTGTGATTATTCCGGCCTGATATTTGGAGATGTCCATGCGGAGCGAGTACAACCACAAGTTCAATCCCGACCTTGTAGAAATGAACGAAAAATTGCGCAAGGAAGCAATGCGTGCCATCGAAGTGTATGGCCGACGACAGATTTCGGATTTGCCCGACATGACGGACGCGGAACGCTCCAAGTGGTTTTTCTGGAATGTGCACGAGAATCTTGATGAGCTGAGGAAATACGAGCCGGCCCTGATCGGCCAGGTCCGTTGCACGCAAATGACAGTATGCGAAGTCGAAACCCCTGACGGCAATCTGGATGGAATCGAAAAAAGGCTGTCACTTAACTGCAAATGGCACCTGCGCCTCGTGTATTCCGCGCTAAAGAACGACGATATCTATTCGATCGGCGACGGCGCGTCGGACATCCTGATCACCGCCACGCCGCCGACCAACCCTTCACTGCAAAAGAATCAAAAGGGTTATCTGCATGCGGACAGCTCGCTGTATCCGAACCAGATCTTCATGTATGGATGGATCAGCGAAGCGATCTGGAAGGAAGTCAAGGATCATCTGTACGATCCGAGCCCAAATTGCCAAGCGGATATTTTGCTGCGCGACAACGGCATATTCCCGGTCAAGAGCGGCTTTGATTTCGTCGTCGGGCCGCCGGGATCGGTTGGCATCACCAGCATGGAATTTCGCGTGTCGTCGTCGTCAGGCGAACGCAGGATGGCACGCCGCGGCGAAACCCTCCAGCGTTGACAGTCGTGGCGCGTGTTCCGCTTCTCCGGACCACGCGGACAGACAGCAGTTGTAAGGGCGAACCGGCCGCGCCGGTTCGTCGCCAGGAATCGTGGCAGGCGCGAATTCTCCATCCGTCGATATGGAAACCGGCATGCTCTCCAATTCCCTCCTCGCCATTGCCGCTCAGCCAAACCGCGGCGCATACTCCTCCGCTTGCACGCCAGCCGCATTCGCGATGAATGAAATCGTATGGTAGTAGCCGGTCAGTGCGATCAATTCCAGCAATTGTTCATCCGAATAGTGGCGGGCCAGTGCAGTCCATAGCTCGTCAGTCACTTGCGCCTGTCCATGCAGCTGATCCACCAGTTCGAGGATCAACGCCTCGTTGTCGGGCAAGGAGTGCGACTCATTCTCCAGCGTTGCGGTCACATCGGCCTTGCTTAATGCCGCCTTTTGCGAGAAAAAGGCGACATGCACTCCCCATTCGTACTCGCAATTGCAGCGGAAGCAGGTCCGAAGAATGACCAGTTCGCGTTCACGCAGCGTGATGCCGCCTTGATCGAGGAAGCTGCCGGCGAACATGCGCTGCAAAACACGCGGATTGCGCGCCATGGTGCGAAACAGCTTGAGTGGCGCGACACCCGGCGGCATTACCCTGACAAAGGTATCGGACAGTGCGTTTGAATAGGGCGGCTCGATCGGGGAAATGCGGAAATCACTTTTGGCGGTTGCAGGCTGTGCAGACATGATGGTCTCCGGGAAGAGTTCGGGAAATTCACAAAGGTTTCGACATGGCGCTACGTTAAGTGTAGCATATCGCTATTAAAAAAGTAGCGGAGAAAAGGATGCCAACACCAAAACCAGGAACGCCGGTCAGAGGGTCATCAAGCGGGCGTCCCATCATGGCGCTGCTCGATCTGCTGGGCAGGCGATGGATTCTGCGGATCTTGTGGGAGCTGCGTGACGCGCGGCTGAGTTTTCGCGAACTGCAGGAACGCTGCGACGCCATGTCGCCGACCGTGCTCAATCAGCGCCTGCGCGACTTGCGGGATAGCGGGATCGTTGAACTAGCGGAGGAGGGCGGATATGCATTGACTGCCGCCGGCACGGATTTGCTGCATGCGCTCCTGCCGCTGCAGCGCTGGGCGGAACAGTGGCAGAAGAAAATGTCCGCGAAGGTCGATCAGCCGGCGCCTAAGAAGGCGGCGGCCAAACCAGCCAGGAAGAACGCGTAGGGGAAATTACCGAAGAAGCTTGAACGAAAGTCAAGTGCTCGCCGGTCGTGTATTCGCGGATTGCCGTTCAGGCCGCCCGCACGTCGATGCGCACGTCGCCGAGCGTGACCATCTGCCCCGCGCGGATTTTGCATGTCTTGCGCAATTCCTGCCTGCCATCGACCGACACCTGGCCGCTTGCGACCAGCATCTTGCCTGCGCCGCCGCTATCGCAGATACCGACCAGCTTGAGCAACTGATTCAACTCGACATATTCGCCGTCGAGTGCGAACTCGATCCGCTGCATCAAGGCCGTCCTTCCAGTTGCTGCTTCGCCTTATCGAGCCATGTCGACAAACTCGCCTGCATGTCTTCCTGGCTGAAGGAGCAGCTCTCCTCAGTGAAAAGGCTGCTGGCTTCCATGCGTCCAAGCAAGTCCTCCATGACCTGTCCGTAGCGTGGCGGCAGCGCCGAAACCAGAGCACTTTGACTGCGCCAGCTGCGGCAGAAGGCATGAACGTCGATCCGGTTGCTGCGCAGATCGTCGAGGGCAAGCTGCAAGGATTGCAGCGCTTGTAAATGTGACATTGGTTAGGCAGAAAGTAAGCAAAGCATGGATTCTACGTCACCCGCCTGTCAAAGCTCCCGCGCTTCGAAGGTATTGCATGCCGCCACCTTGCCGGTTTCGATGCCGCGCTTGAACCAGCGTACCCGCTGCGCCGATGTGCCATGCGTAAATGAATCCGGTACGACGTGGCCTTGTTCCTTGCGCTGCAATGCATCGTCCCCGATCGCGCTGGCGGCGTTCAGCCCGGCCTCGATGTCGCCGGCTTCGAGAATGCCGCGCGACCGGTTCGCATGGTAGGCCCATACGCCGGCGAAGCAGTCGGCTTGCAATTCCAGTTGCACCGACAGCCTGTTGCCTTCTGCCTGCGATACGCGCTGCTGCGCCTGGCGTACCTTGCTTGATATTCCCATCAGTGTCTGCACATGATGCCCGACCTCATGTGCGATGACATAGGCCTGCGCGAATTCGCCGGTCACCTGATAGCGCTGCTGCATGAGGCGGTAGAAGCTCAGATCGATATAGATTTTCTGATCCGCCGGGCAATAAAACGGTCCGCTGGCCGACTGCCCGGTGCCGCAGGCGGTCGGTGTGCTGCCGGAGAACAGGACCAGCTTCGGTTTGTTATAGGTGCCGCCGCCGCTGCGGAAGAGTTCGGTCCAGGTGTCTTCGGTGTCGGCCAGTACCGTGGAGACGAATGCCGCCATCCGGTCATCGGCCGGCGGACGCTGCGCCGTCGTCTGTTGCGGTGTGCCGCCGCTCAGCAGACTAAGGACGGTCATCGGATTGATGCCGAAGAAAAATGATGCGACCAAGGCAATAACGATCGTCCCCAGCCCGATCGAACGCCCACCAAAACCCCCGCCGATACCGCCCGTCCCGCGACGGTCCTCGACATTATTGCTTTCGCGGTTGCCTTCCCATTTCATTGCAATCTCCGGTAAAGAGGTGGCTCCGCAGCGGCGGAGCATGACGAGAAAGAGCAGGGGCAAAAACCGTGCCGCAAGCTGAGCACGAATAGGAAAAACGACTTTTCAGAGAAAAAAGACGGTCTGACAAGAGGTTTGTGTTATCTGCTTTATGAATGCCTCATATTGAAAATAGAAATTAGATTTATATCTGGTGGAGCCCTATATTGTCTCTACACAAGACGTTATTGATAGAAAGAGAGTGCAACATGGCTTCCGCCGTATATTCCAACCATTCCCGCCACGACGCCGACAATGGTTATTTCACTAATCTCGGTCGTGCCGTCCATTCACTGATCGCCGCTTTGCTGGCCGTACCCTCCGCCAAGTCGGCCAATCTGACTGCGGACGTGACTGCGCCCGTCGTTGCCGCCAAAGTGCGCAAATATGAAGACGAGCTGTCGCTTTACCGTCTCTACCGGCTATCAAGCCCGTATGACTCGGTCAGCCCGGCGCTCGTGGAAGAGCTGCGTTATCTGTCTTCCCGCAGCTGAGGCTGCGTCCGTGCGATTCGGTGATCGCTTGATGCCGGTGTCGCCGGATCATGCGATTCACGTTACGTGACACGCTCGAAACGCGGCATCCGCTTGCCGTTGACGACGACCTCCTCGTTGAACATGTCGAGCGGCCTATGTACCAATTGCGGCCAATCGGTTTCGTATAGCGGCCGATACACCACGCAGACTTCGTTTGTTTCGGTATTCCTGGACAGGCCGAGCACAAAATACAGCTTGTCCTTGTAATGCCGGTACACGCCCGGCGTGATTGCATCGGCGCTCATTTCGGCCACAGGATCATCTGTGTGCATCGAAAGGTCGCGATCAGCTTGCCGGTATCGCGATGGCGCACCAGCGCATCCCAGACATGCGTGGTGCGGCCAAGGTGAACCGCCCGCGCCTCGCATTCCACCACGCCTTCCCGCGCCGTTCCCATGAAATTGCTCTTGAGTTCGATGGTGGTGAAGTTTGCCGCACCTTCCGGCAAATGTGCCACGCAGGCATAACCGCAGGCGGTATCTGCCAGCGTAACCACGCTGCCGGCATGCAGGTAGCCGTTCGGCGCCAGATGCGACGGCGTTACTGTCAGCTCGGCATCCAGCGATTGCTCGCCAACGCGATTGATCACGATTCCCAGCAGGCCCGGCAGATAGCCGTTGCCTTTGCGGTTGAAGTCGTCTGCGGTGATTTTGGGTTGCATAGGTTTTCCTGTTGATGATATGGGAAAGACTGCGGCTCAGACCGGCCACTGTACCTTTTCCGGCAGGGTGATGCCATCCTCGATGCCGCGTGCCCCGATGCTGTTCGCATTGGCCTGGATCACGATGTAGACCAGGTCCGCATCGCCGGTATTGCGCCACGTGCGCACACCATCCGGCGCGACCCGGATCACGCTGCCTTCCCGCACATCGATGACTTTGCCGTCAACCTGGAATTGTCCGCTGCCCTTGAGGAACACATATAACTCTTCATGCTCGCGATGCTGGTGATAGAAGGGCACGCCTTGTCCGGCCGGCAGCTTGTTCAGGGAAACTTCCATGCCGGTCAGATCCAGCGGGTCGCGAAGGAATAGTTTGCCCGGCCAGCCACGGCCTTTCCCCAGCGGATGATAAAACTGGTAGTTCCCCAGGCCGGAAAAGTCACCGACCTGTGCGCTGGAGAAGTTCTTTTCCTTGATTGTTTCCAACTGCTGTTCGCTCATATCTGCCTCCTAAGTAGATGTACATACACCTATATGGGCAAAAAAAATTATTGCCCGACCTTTTGCGTCAATTGAAAAACGGTTTTATTCAATCCATCCAGGTCGATGTCGCCTGCAAGGTGGACGAATTCTTTTTGCGCGCCTTTCCATAGCGGGATCGCAAGTTGCAGGCGCTCATTTCCTTCCGGCGTCAGATGCCAATGCCGTTCCCGGCGATCTTCCCCCGGTTCGGATGCGATCCATCCACTGGTTTGAATAATTTTCAAGGTGCGGGTAAGCGTCGTGCTGTCCATCGCCAACGCCCGTGCCATATCGCCCGTCGTCATGCCTGGAAAAGCAGCGAGTATGCGAAGAATTCCGAACTGGGTAATTTTCACGCCGGAAGGCTTTAGTGCGTGGTCGTACATCTGCGTGATGACCCGTGCCGCTTGGCGGATGGAGCCACAGTAACAGGGGAGCCGGAAAGGTTTCACAGCATGCAAAGGTAAAGATACATGAGCGGAATATATATGCATATACATATGATCGTCAATTGTGATTCCTTGCACGCATTGACAAGAAAGCATTGAACTTAGCCTAAAGCATGTCGTTCCAACACAACCAGAAACCATAAGGACGCGACATGAAAAACAAGACCATCCCACCGTCATCCAACAAACCGGGGTTGAGCGGCGGCAAGGCATTGCTGCTGGGAGCCGGTGCCGCCTTGCTCGTCTCCGCATTGGCAGTACGCTACAAGACGCAGCAGGCCGAAATGGAAAATCCGCCGACGGGCAAGTTCATCGATGTCGATGGCGTGCGGCTGCATTACGTTGAGCGTGGACGCGGGCAGCCGGTGGTTCTTCTGCACGGCAACGGGTCGATGACCAGGGATTTCGAGCTGAGCGGCATCGTCGACCTCGCCACTGACGACTACCGCGTAATCGTGTTCGATCGTCCGGGTTACGGACATAGCGAGCGCCCCCGCAGCACCATATGGAGCCCGCAGGCACAGGCAGGATTGCTGCAACAGGCGTTGCAGAAGCTCGGCGTGGAGCGCCCCATCGTCGTCGGCCATTCCTGGGGCACGCTGGTTGCCTTGGCGATGGCGCTCGATTATCCGTCCGCAGTACGCAGCCTTGTATTGCTCTCTGGTTATTACTATCCGACGGCGCGGTTGGATGTTCCGCTGTTGTCCGCTCCTGCAGTGCCGGTGGCGGGGGACCTGCTGAGCCACACGGTGTCGCCGCTGATCGGCAGGGCAATGTGGCCGGGCATACTGAAACAATTGTTCGGCCCCGCGCAAATGCCTCAGCATTTCGAGGAATTCCCTGTCTGGATGGTGCTGCGTCCATCGCAACTGCGCGCCAGCGCGGCCGAATCGGCAATGATGATTCCCGCTGCGAACATGCTCAGCAAACGCTACAAAGAATTGAAAATGCCGGTAGTCATCCGCTGCGGCGAGGATGATCGGATCGTCGATGCCCATGCGCATTCCGAGCGCCTGCATCGTGAATTGCCGCAGAGCGATTTTGCGTTGACGCCGGGTATCGGACACATGATTCATCACCTGGTACCGCATCAGGTCATGGAAGCGATCGACAGGGCGGCCAAGGCATCACAACCGGCGCGGGTAATCAGTGAGCATGTGCATCGGGCCACGACGCACCTGAACTGATCCGGTCCTGCCTGCGGTTCGCGGCCGACTGTCCTGAGAGCGCCGCGACGGCACCCCGATGACGCAAGGCGACGGCATCGCGCTGTCCGCCCGCCTCAGTACGACGAACGGTACCGGTATCCCTTGTAATTGAGCACCATTCCTCCCTGGGTCAGCCGTTCCACCGCCAGGTCCGGCGCGACCTGGTCGCCTTCGCGCACCAGCTTTCCATTGACGAGGACGGTGCGGTCCGCCTTGTTGGGCGAATAGATATAGCCGTTTACGACCAGTGGCGGAATCTCCCGTTGAATATGCTCCGGCAACTCGCGCAATGACGCGATCCGTTCCTCCTTCGGCGCGGCAGGTTCAGGCGCCGGCTTGGCCGCCTTGGCAACGCGCGGCTCCTGCTTCGGTGCGGCCTTGGCGACTGCCTTCTGCTCCGTTTCCGCCGGCTTGGCACGTTTGATCGGCTTTGCCGGTTTTGGCGTTTCAGGGATTGTCTCGGCTTCCGGCGGTGCAGGTTGCGCTGCGGGCGGCTCGGGCTTCACGGCGGGCTGTTCCGGTGCGGCGGGGGGCGCGGCGGCCTGTGGTGCCTGTGGCACCGTCACGGCTGGCGGCGGGGTTTGGGCAACCTGCACGGGAGGCGGCGCCTGTCGCGACGATGTTTGCCACCATGCGAGTCCGCCGCCGGTCAGGGCCAATGCAAGCAATCCGGCCCAGAGTACCGGCTTGCGCCAGGACGGTTGATGCGGTGTCAGAACGGATGCGGGCGGTTGGGCGTGGATGTTCGGCACACCGCCCAGCTTTCGCTCGGATTCGGCTTTTTTGAGCGCGTCGAGTATGTAGGACATGTGACTATTCTCCGGAGGACGATGCGGCGCCTGCCTGACGCAGGCGCGGCTCATTGAGGCCGGCGGCGCGGCTCAGATGCATGAAGGTCACGGGACCGATCACGCCATCCACGCGCAGGCCCTGCGCAGCCTGAAACTCGCGTATCCGGCGGCTCATGTTTTCATCCACGGGTTGGTTCGGGGCAGGCGCCGGTTCGCCGCTCAGCTTTGCCAGTTGCGCCGCTACGCGGTCGATATCTTCGCCCTGGTCACCGGGTTTGATGACGGTCCGCTGATTGCCGGGAGCGCGCCAGAAGGTGGCGAAGTTCCCGGTGAAATAGCGGCTCAGCACCACCAGGCTGATGGATTGCGTCCGGTCGCCGTACTTGAGCGTGGCGGCGGAATCCGTCAGGCCGGTCAGGATCGCGTAGTACGGAGTGCCCTTGCTGTCATTCAGTGTCAGTACCGCCGGACGGTCGAGCTGCCGCAATCCTGCAAGTCCGCTGTCGCTTGCAAAGCAGTGCATGCCTTGCTTGAGCGCCGCTTCGCAGGCATCGCCTTCCTCAAGCTTCACGCCCCAGATTCCGGCCAATTGGCGGAACAGGTCGTTCTTGTTGTCGAGCGCAATGAGCGGTTTGCCGTCGCGCTCGGACAGCAATCCCGGTTGGGGTTCCGCAACGGGTTTTGGCTGCTGTGCGTTGGCGTTAGCGTTAGCATTGGCATTGTCCTTGGCGGCAACGGCATCGCCGCCGCTGCCAGCACTGGCATTGCCTGGCTCCTTGGCGGTCGGCGCTTGCGAAGACGCTTGCGGAGGCGCCGCTATCGTCGCCGGTGTTTTCCACAACGCCAGGAGGGAGTTTTGCCCGCCGCCCAGGGTCCACGCCGTCGCGCCCGCACCGGCGAGCAGCACCCCGGCGGCGAGTCCCAGCGTGGCGAAGCGCCACTGCGCAGGCCGCGCCTCGCGCCGCCGGATGTACTGTTCCCTGCCGAATACTTCCTCAGCGGCCTTGGTGATGATCCTCCGCTCCACGACGTGCTTGCCTTCCGCATAGGCGCCGAGAAGCGCCCGGTCGCACAGCAGGTTGATGCGGCGGGGCACGCCCTTGGTCAGGCGGTGAATGTATTTCGCCAGCTTCGGCTGCAGCGGCGGCGCCGATTCCAGTCCTGCGACCGCGAGCCGGTGCTGGATGTAGCTGGCGGTTTCGCTCTCGGTCAGCGGCCTCAGGTGATAGCGGGCGATGATGCGTTGCGCGAGCTGCTGCAGGTCCGGTCTTTCCAGCATCGTGCGCAACTCGGGCTGGCCGATGAGGATGATCTGCAACAGCTTGCGCTCGCTGGTCTCGAGATTCGTCAGAAGCCGCAATTGTTCCAGCACGTCGGCTGACAGGTTCTGTGCTTCGTCGATGACGAGCACGTTGTTCTGGCCTTCCGCATGGGTCTTCAGCAGATAGCCGGTCAGCGCATCGACATAATCCTTGACGCTGGCCGGTGCCGCATCACTGCGTTCCAGCTTGATATGGAATTCGTCGCAAATGGATTGCAGCAGTTCATTGACTGTCAGCTTGGGATTGAAAATGTAGGCGACGTTGCAGTTGGGTGGCACCTGTTCCAGAAAGCAGCGGCAGACGGTGGTCTTGCCGGCGCCGATTTCGCCGGTCAGCAGTACCAGCCCGCCGCCGCCGCCGATGCCGTACAACAGATGCGCGAGCGCTTCCCTATGGCTGTCCGTCATGAACAGGTAGCGGGGATCGGGAGCGATGGAAAACGGAGCCTGCTTGAGGCTGAAGAATCGGGTGTACATGGCGATGCAGAATTAATCCAGCGGCAAGGCTAGCATAAATGATCGGATGCGGCCGCCGGTGCGATGCGCGCCGCCTGCACCATCCTGGAAAGACGCGTGATTTTTGGTTGAAAAGTTCAATCCATGCTACAAAAATTTCCGCTTCTATTCCCAGAACGGTTCCCAACGGTTATATTTCCCGAATGCAACTAATCCCAGGCATTCAAGTGGAGACTCAATGATTCCAATCCAACCGGAGGCAGAACGCCTGTCCCGACCGGCGCAGCACGGGTGCTCCCAATGCAAGGACGGTAAGGCGCTCGATTTCGAATTCGAATATGCGTACCAGCCAATTGTCGATATTGCCAAGCGATCGGTCTTCGGGCATGAAGCGCTGGTGCGCGGACCGAATGGCGAATCCGCGTATTCGGTGCTGTCGCAGGTCAACGATTCCAACCGCTACACCTTCGACCAGGCATGCCGGGTCAAGGCGGTCAGCGGCGCCGCCAAGCTCGGCATCAAGGAATACCTGGCGATCAATTTCATGCCCAATGCGATGTACCGTGCCGAATTGTGCATCCGCACCACGCTCGACGCTGCGCGCAAGTACAACTTCCCGCTGCAGAACATCATTTTCGAAGTCTCCGAAGCCGAACAGGTGCAGGACCGGGCACACCTGGTCAGCATCTTCAAGGAATATCAGCGACTGGGTTTTCAGACCGCGATCGACGATTTCGGTGCGGGCTATTCAGGATTGAACCTGCTCGCGGATTATCAGCCCGACATCATCAAGATCGACATGGGCTTGGTTCGCAATATCGATCAGGATCCGGTCCGGCAGGCCATCGTCCGCGGCATCGTTGCCATGTGTTCGGGGCTCGGCAAGCAGGTATTGGCTGAAGGGATCGAAACCAGGGGGGAACGAAATTTTCTTGCATCCGAAGGCATACGCCTGATGCAGGGTTATTTGTTCTGCAAGCCCGCCTTCAAGGCGATAGGCATTGTTGATCCGTCCTCATGGGACTAACAGCCGCATGCCAGGATATTGTCGTTCGACCGCTCCGCTAGTAGCATGCCCGCTTTCATCTGAATAAGGAACTCCTCCATGCGCAACATCGCCAAGTCCGCCGTCCTGTTAGCCATCCTTGCCTGTGCCGCAGGATCCGCAGCCGCGCAGATGAAACCAGGCTTGTGGGAGATGACGATGACATCGGATGCGATGAAAAAAATGCCGAAGCTGCCGCCGGAACAGCTCGAGCAGATGCGCAAGATGGGCGTGAGCATTCCGCAAAACGGCGGCATCGTCAGCAAGGTCTGCGTCACCAAGGAAATGGCCGAGCGCAACCAGACGCCGGAGACGGGCATGAACCAGATGGGCTGCCAGGCGAAAAACCATCAGCGCACAGGTAATAGCTATGCGATGGATATCGTATGCAATGGCGCCGACATGAAAGGCGAGGGCAAGGCGAAGGGTACCTATGCCAGCAGCCAGAGTTTCACGTCGACCTACGACTTCAAGGGCACCATGCATGGACAGCCGGTGACGCAGCGTAGCGAAACCAGCGGCAAATGGCTTTCCGCAGATTGTGGCAGCATCAAGCCCGTCGCCGAGGCGATGCCCAAGAAATAAGCGGGAACAGGCTGTCGAGGCGCGCCTTACCTCACATTCATTATGCCGCGATGGCGCGCCGCTACCATTACCATGTCTATGTCGTCGAGCTATCGAGCGACGTCCTGTATGAACCGCGATTTCGAAAAGCGAATCCGGATTACATCAGCGGCAAACCCTGCGTGTACGTCGGCATGACGGGCCTGAATCCCGACGTCCGTTTCGACAAGCACAAGGCGGGCATCCAATCGAATCGGTACGTCAAGCGATTCGGCCTGCGACTGCTGCCGCAACTCTACGAAATGTACAACCCCATGCCCTACGACGGCGCGCGCGACATGGAAGTCGAGTTGGCAATCGGCTTGCGCGAAGCCGGTTACGGTGTCTGGCAGGCCTGAAATGGGCTATTCCATCAACAAGCCGATGTGCTGGCATGCCGACACATCGTTCATTGCTGCCTGACTACTCACGAGCCGGTGGCGGTCGCGACCGTCGCACCGCCGGTTGCACCTGCTCCGGCTGCACCGGTATCGGCTGTTCCGGTGCCTGGCGTACCTGCGGTGCCAGTCGTACCAGTATCGGTCGTTCCCGTACCGGCTGTTCCGGTATCCGGTGTGCCGCTGCCTGCGCCTGTCGTACCCGTGCCAGTAGCGTCGGTGCCGGCCGTGCCGGTTCCCGTGGTACCAGAGCCGGTTGAGCCAGTGCCCGTCGTCCCGCTACCCGCCGAACCGGTGCCGGTCGTGCCTGTACCTGTCGTATCCGTGCCGGTCGCACCAGCACCCGAGGCATCAGTGCCTGCTGTTCCGCTGCCGGTCGTCCCCGCGCCGGTGGTGTCGGTACCGGTGGTTCCACTGCCCGTTGTCCCGGTGCCGGCTCCGGTGGTATCAGTGCCGGTTGCGGCAGGGCCTGTACCAGTGGTGTCGGTTCCTGAAGTGCCGGTACCAGAGCCGGTCGTGCCCGTACCGGAGTCAGTGGTACCGCTGCCGGTTGTCCCGGTCCCGGTGGTGTCAGTGCCCGTGGATCCTGTACCTGTTGTTCCAGTGCCAGTCGTACCGGTGTCCGTTGCTCCGGGGCCGGTGGTGTTACTGCCTGTAGCGCCGGCACCTGTCGTGTCGGTGCCTGTTGCCCCGGCGCTTGAACCCGTACCGGTTGTATCGGTGCCGGTCGTTCCGGTTCCCGTACCGCTTCCGGTCGTCCCGCTGCCGGTCGAACTGCTCGGCACGACGGCCTGTTGCAGTATCTGGCCGCGAATCTCGCCGGCCGGATTGGCGGTACTGTGCACATTGAAATACATGTTCCCCGCGAGGAGCGCATTGTATTGATCTTCCGTGAGCGGCGTCGTGGTAGTCCAGACGCCGCTTCCGGGTGGTGTTTCCGCCATCGGGAAAACAATGGGGCCGCTTGCACCAAGCGGCGCCAGATGGATATGCGCTGCCGCGCCGACGATGCCGCTCGTCGCGACCGCTGCCGACAATTGCCGTGTCGTGACATTGGTGCCGGCGGTGCTGCTGGCGGTGACCAGTGCCGTGCCGGATCCGACCGCCGCCGTCTGCACCGGCGGGGTCTCCTGGCTGCCGGTCAGGGTGGTGGCAAATGCCCGGCCGTTTGCCGTGGCGGTGGCAGTTGTGGTGCTGCCTGCTGCGGCTGCCTGCTGCAACTGGATCGGTCCGAGAATCTCACCTTCCGGGAAGGCGGTGCTGCGCACGACGAACACCATTCGTCCCGAGGTCAGTGCACTGTACTGCGCTTCGGTAAGGGTCGCCGTCGCAGTCCATATGCCGCTACCTGCCGGCGTTTCCGCAAGCGGAATGGATGGAACGCCGCCCGTGCCGGTTGTTGTGTCCTGTATCTGCGCCGCGGTGCCGGTGAGGCCGGAGGTGGATACGGTAGCGATCAATTGACGTGACTGCGGATTGACTGTTGCGCTGCCTGTACCTGTGGCAGCTCTCGGTGTGGCCGATGGCGGCTGTGTACTCAGAATGTTTGCATTGAAAACATTCAGGGCTGCAGTGCCCGGCAGGGTGACGCTGGCTGTCGTTGGCGCGGTGCCAGTCGCCGATGTGCCGGTTCCGGTCGAGGGTGGATTGCCGGTAGTCGTGTTTGCCGGCGCCTCGGTCGTTGCGGCGGGCGGCGCAGCAGGGGGCGGGCTCGTTGGAGTATTGGCTGGGGTGTTATTTGTTACCGCAGGATTGTCGGTAGTGCCGACGTTGTTATCGTCGTCATCGTCACCGCCGCAGGAAACCAGTGTCAGTGCCGTGATCACCGCGAGTGAACAGCGTGTGAGATTCAGTTTGTTAATGGACTTCATGGTGCTTCTCCTGATTGATTGGAGCGGGCGCGATCGAACGCGCGGTGCGCAGTCCTTCCGCATCCCGTCATTGAAACAAGGCGTCGCTGTGCGGATTCATGATTCGGCAAGCGGCCACAGGCTAAAGCGCGCCCGCAGGCTGGCACGGGCGGAGCAAACTTTAGAACGGACTGGCAATGCAGCGACCGTGCCAGTAATCGAAAGTCGCAGGCCAGGGGCAATTGTTCTGCGAGCGCAATGCAGGAGTGCATGAAAGCGGATGAAACCGACCGATTGTTTGTTCTGGTTATCGCTTTCGTTCCATCGCATTAAGAGTTGCGCAGGACTGCATCCTGCACCGATGGGCAGCGCACGTAATAACTACGCGTCCGGTAGAAAATCTACCGATACTGCGTGTGGGGAATTCATATCGCGGTTCGTGGCTATCGCTGCAGTGAAAACTCCACAGGCAACGGCGAATAGGGCACAACGACCAAGGCAGGTGGAAATCCCGCGGGCGGACAGGCAGCAGGGCCGGCTTCGCGATATGCCACTTCGATGCGGGCAGGCGCGCTGAATTCGGTGATCGACTTGACGACAGGCTGCACACAGTAGCCGTTGCGGGTGCCGAGGAAGATGCCGACTACCATGCTGTCGCGGAAGTTCACTGCCGGCGGCGAACGATCGCCGGCATGATCGCGCCACGCCGCTTCCCAGGCCAATGCGTTTCTCGCGACGATGAAGCGGTTATCGGACAGCGGCGACCAGAATGTCGGCGTCAGCAATGAAAAGGAGAACGACACGGCGGTATCCGATCCGCCGCATCCGGCCAAAGGCAGCGTGGTCAGCATCACGCCAGCCGACAGAAGTTGTGTGATTCGCATGCGGATGTCGTCCGGGTTCGATCGGGATCAGGCAAGGCAATGTATTCAT
>NZ_DASZBA010000145.1:0-31192 GCF_035944575.1 Noviherbaspirillum sp. | reverse complement strand
TATTGCCAAACACGGTCATCCACAGAAAAGTGAAGAACGCCGGTACCAGCAGCACCCCGGCGACGAATTCCCGGATTGTGCGACCGCGCGAAATACGTGCGATGAACATGCCGACGAAGGGAGACCATGAGATCCACCAGCCCCAGTAGAACAGTGTCCACCGGCCAAGCCAGGCATTCGGCTCATACGCATACATCCGGAAGGTCCGCTGCACGACCGCCCCCAAATAGGTACCGATATTCTGGACAAATGCCTGGAGCAGGAAAACGGTCGATCCTGCCACCAGCACGAAGGCGAGCAGTGCTACCGCGAGGATGATGTTCAGCTCCGACAAGCGCTTCACGCCCTTGTCGAGACCGATTCCCGCCGACAGGGTCGCCATGTCTGTGATCACTGCGATGAGGAGGATTTGAACTGGCGTACTGACCGGCAGCCCGAGCAGGAAGCTGAAACCGGCATTGACCTGTAACACACCGAAGCCCAGCGAGGTTGCCACGCCAAACATCGTCCCCAATACTGCGAAGATGTCGATGGCATGGCCGAATGGTCCATAGATCCGGTTTCCGATCAGCGGAAACAGGGCCGAGCGGAGCGTAAGTGGCAAACCGCGCCGGAAAGCGAAATAGGCCAGCGCCAGTCCCACGACAATGTAAATTGCCCAAGCGTGAAGGCCCCAGTGAAAGAAGGTGAGAACCATTGCCTGGCGCGCGGATTCGATCGTGCGGCCCTCGCCCACCGGAGGAACAGCATAGTGCTGAATCGGCTCGGCGACGCCGAAGAACAGCAGTCCGATTCCCATGCCAGCGCTGAACAGCATGGCGAACCAGGATAGGTAGCTGTATTCGGGCTCGCTTTCATCCGGGCCGAGCTTCACATCGCCATAGCGGCTCAGCATGAGAAAAATAACGAAGATCAGGAAAGCGGCGACAGCTGCAACATAGAACCAGCCGAAATCGTGCACGATCCGAGCCTGGAGCGCATCGAAAAATTGTCCGACCCGCGCCGGGAACAGTGCGCCAAACAGCGCAAATGCAATAATCAGCGTGGCCGAAACAAAGAACACAGGAGGGTTAACCTGCATCCTCTTGTGGACGCCGTGAGCGGCGGCGTCCTTCAGGACGGGATCAGTCATCAGTTTAGTTCCATTTCAAGACGAACATCGCTTGATAGCAAGGCAATACCTTGCTCGTTTGCAAGGTACTTCCAGTAGCGGCCGCCATTGGCATAGGAAACCGTATAGCGTCGATACGCCACTTCCTCTACCTCGGTACTGACGGCAAATGGCAGGACGGGTAACTATGCAATCACCTACTATCGCGATTGCAGGAAAAGATGTACGAAACACAGCCGCGAAGGCGCTGTCTGCAGCTTTTGTGTCGGGTATAACGACTTGGGCATGTACATGCTGATAGAAGCTACGGCCTTCTTGCACTCTGGAGTTGCCTTCAATACAGAGGTATTGGACAGTGAGTTCGACACCTGAGTTTTTGAGGGGCCCTGCAGCTTCGCGCAAACGATTCGCAGGCGCGTCACGTAGGGTAGACCAGGTGTAGTGTTCCGCTTTGCGCAGCACATTCAACCATGTTGCAAGTTATCAGCTTTTTGCGGGGCCAGTGTCTGGAGGAAAAACTGTGGCGATGGAGGGAATCATACAGACCACTTGCTTTGCAAATCATTGCCCCAAACAAATTCGAACATGAGCTTTTGAACTTGGCGCGGCCAGACGCCAAAGCTACACCACAACCTGGGCCTGTTTAATGCATCGGGCTGCGGCACCATCCCAGTCGATCCGGACGATTGGCCTGCTTAGCATTACAAACTTCGCCATAGGCTGAAAAACGACTTAATGGTGCTGGCGAATTGAATAACAAAAGCCGTTATCGCGACCACGAGAACGGCTTTTGTTTGTGCAATCTTTCGACTATGGGGAATTTGTGGGTAAAAATCTTAGATACCCTTGAAACCCAAATGAACGCTTGTGTTTTGGCGGAAAGGGAGGGATTCGAACCCTCGATACGCATAAACGTATACTGGATTTCGAGTCCAGCGCATTCGACCACTCTGCCACCTTTCCTGCACGGTCGTTTGCGGCGTCAGGGGAGCCGCAAAGCACGAGATTATAGCAGACTCTTCAAGAGCGGCAAGCCGGAAGTTGCCCGAATAAAATCCATGCTGCCGACTTCAGTCAAATGCAATGTTGCATTACATCATCATCCAGTCATAAAAGTTTCATAGACTGTCGCCGTTTGGACCGTGTAACCACTGCTTGCACCACAGGGCATACCGATGCGATGCATCGCAGTAAAGGGTCCGGCATACGCACATACGACACAACAATGAATACATCCGACTTGGCTAATATCTTTACCGTCAACAAACCGACTGCGCGAATCTATCAACTGACAGCCAACCAGACAACTACCAATCAATTGATACAGGCGACCGACAGGGATGCGATGTTATTGCTACGTTTGCAGGAGATCATCGAGCGGCGTCAACTCAGCGCCCTTTTCCAGCCCATTATCAATATGCAGACCGGTACCGTCGTTGGTTATGAAGGTTTGATACGCGGGCCGTCGGATAGCCCGCTGCACTCACCGATGAACCTGTTCAAGGTAGCCCGTGCCAACGGATTGAGCGCCGAGGTGGAACACTTGTGCCGGCACGTGGTGCTTGAACGATTTGCGGCACAGGAACTTCCTGGGAAGTTATTCCTCAATGTGAGCCCGGAATCCTTGCTGGCATCCGGTATCCATGACGGCAAAACACTTGGCTATATCCATGGTGCCGGCATCCATCCCGATCGGGTGATCATTGAACTCACCGAAACGCAGCCGACCTATGACTATGATTTGCTGCGTGAAGCAGTCATGCACTATCGCAGCATGGGCTTCCAGATTGCGATCGACGATCTCGGCGAAGGCTTTTCCAGCCTGCGATTATGGTCGGAACTGCGCCCCGAGTATGTCAAGATCGATATGCACTTCGTGCAGGGCATCAATCTGGATCCGGTAAAGCTGCAATTCGTCCGGTCCATCCAGGAGATTGCAGCCGAATCGGGCACGACCGTGATCGCGGAAGGGATCGAGACACAAACCGAATTGCTGCTGATCCGCGACCTCGGCGTCGGTTGCGGGCAGGGTTACCACATCGGCCGCCCGCAAGCAGATCCGGCCAAGACGCTGCCGCTTGATCTGGCGAAAACGCTGAGTCTCAACGGCATTGCCGTCTATCCGCAAAAGAATGCGTTCGGACGGAATCTGGTCACCGCTCTGAAGCTGTTACGCATCGTGCCGGTCGTATCGCCGGACATGCACAACAACCATGTCTATGAATTGTTCAGCAGCGATCCCGAGTTGCAGATCATTCCCGTCGTCGCGGACGGCACGCCGCTGGGCCTGATCAGCCGTCCAAATTTCATCGATCGTTTTGCACGTCCCTACTTGCGCGAGTTATACGGAAGGAAATCATGTACCGCCTTCATGGACGGCGATCCGCTGATCGCCGACAAGGATAGCAGCCTGCAGGAACTGAGCCAGAAGATTGTAGCCGCGGACCGTCATCATCTGATGTATGGATTCGTGATCACAGACCGTGGAAGATATCTCGGCATGGGCACCGGACATGACTTAATGCGTGAAATCACCGAAATGCAGATTACCGCAGCCCGCTATGCCAACCCGCTGACACTACTGCCCGGTAATGTGCCAATCGATGAGCACATCGACCGTCTGCTCGGCAGTGCCGTGCATTTCACTGCCTGCTACGTCGACCTCGATCACTTCAAACCCTTCAACGATGTCTACGGCTATCGCAAGGGGGATGATGTTATCCAGGCCGTCGGCAGGATACTGAGCGAGCACTGTGATCCGAACAGGGATTTCGTCGGCCATATCGGCGGGGACGATTTCATCCTGTTATTCCAGAGCGAGGATTGGGAGGATCGGTGCAGAGCATTCCTTGACCGATTCGCCGTCGAAATGCCACTTTTCTATACGGAAGCCGACCGCAATCGAGGCGGCTATATGAGCGAGGACCGCCGGGGTGAGCGCGTGTTTCATCCGCTGATCTCCGTATCTGCCGGGGTGGTAAAAGTTCAACCGGGGCAATATGGATCACATCACCAGATCGCCGCCGCAGCGGCGGATGCGAAGAAGCAGGCCAAGAAAATCGCCGGCAACAGTCTGTTCATCGAGCGACGAACTGCCGGCGTGTTTACCTGCGACAGCGATTAACTATGTGGGCCCAGGCGCGCAAGGCCGCCCATGTAGGGCCGCAGCGCCTCCGGGATTTCGACACTGCCGTCAGCCTGCTGAAAGTTTTCGAGGATCGCAACCAGCGTACGGCCCACGGCGAGGCCGGACCCGTTCAGCGTATGCAGAAGTTCGGGTTTGCCCTGGGAATTGCGGAAGCGTGCCTGCATGCGACGGGCCTGGAACGCCTCGCAGTTCGATATGGACGAGATTTCGCGATAGGTGTTTTGCGCCGGCAGCCAAACCTCGAGATCGTAGGTTTTTGCCGCACCAAAACCCATATCGCCAGTACACAAGGCCATGACACGGTACGGCAAACCAAGTTTCTGCAAAATCCCTTCCGCATGGCCGACCATTTCCTCGAGCGCGTCATAGGAATTTTCGGGATAGACGATCTGGACCATTTCCACCTTGTCGAATTGGTGTTGGCGGATCATGCCGCGCGTATCCCGCCCGTAGCTGCCCGCTTCCGAGCGGAAGCACGGCGTATGGGCGGTCAACTTGATCGGGAGTGCGTCCGGTGAAACGATTTCGTCGCGCACGGTATTCGTCAGGGTAACCTCCGACGTGGGAATCAGGTACAAGGCCTCGCCTTCGCCTTCCTGCCCGCCCTTTTTCACGGCAAACAGGTCCGCCTCGAACTTCGGCAGCTGCCCGGTGCCACGCAGGGAATCAGCATTCACCATGTACGGCGTATAGCACTCCACATAGCCGTTCTCGGTGGTATGCGTATCGAGCATGAACTGCGCGAGCGCGCGGTGCAGGCGAGCGATGGCTCCTTTCATGACGGCGAAGCGGGAACCGGTCAATTTTGCAGCGACGTCGAAATCCATGCCGAGCGATGCGCCGACATCGACATGGTCTTTCACTTCAAAATCGAAGGTGCGCGGCACGCCCACCTTGCGGACTTCGACATTTGCGCTTTCATCGTGTCCGACGGGTACCGACTCGTGTGGCACGTTTGGAATCGCGAGCATGAACTCGCTCAGTTTTGCCTGCACCACTTCGAGCCTGTCCGCCGACGCCTTCAGTTCATCGCCCAAGCCGGCGACTTCGGCCATCACCGCGGAAGTGTCCTCGCCTTTGCCTTTCAGCATGCCGATCTGTTTTGACAGGGTATTGCGCTTGCCCTGCAGTTCTTCAGTCTTGGTCTGGATCTGCTTGCGCTCTGTTTCCAGCGCATTGAACGTGGCGATATCGAGCTGGAATTTGCGAGCGGCCAGGCGGGTGGCGACGCCATCGATGTCTTTACGGAGTAGTTGGATGTCGATCATAGGAAGTGCCGGTCAGGATTGCGAAAGCGCCATTGTACCAAGCAGGGACAATGTTCCCTGCTACGTTGCCGCCCCGTATCGTTGATCATTGCCAAAGAAATCGAAGCGGAAGTGCGTCGTACGAGCCTATTTCTTGCCGTCCTTCTTTGCGTCCCGGTCCAGGGAACGCAAGTATTCCAGCTTTTCGCCTATCTTTAGTTCCAGCCCGCGGTCCACCGGACGGTACCATCCCGGCTCCCGCATACCCTCGGGCAGATAGGTCTCGCCCGCAGCATAGGCCTGCGGTTCGTCATGGGCATAGCGGTACAGCTTGCCATAGCCGAGTTCCTTCATCAGCTTCGTCGGTGCGTTCCGCAGATGTTCCGGCACCGGCCGTGACTTGTCCTTCGCGACGAAGGCCCGCGCGGCGTTATAAGCGTTATAGACGGCATTGGACTTCGCCGCACAGGAGAGATAGATCACCGCCTCCGCAAGCGCGAGTTCACCTTCGGGAGAACCAAGCCGTTCGTAGGTTTCAGCCGCATCCAGGGACAGCCGCAATGCCCGCGGGTCGGCCAGGCCGATGTCTTCCGCGGCCATGCGGATGATCCGGCGCGCCAGGTATCGCGGGTCGGCGCCGCCGTCCATCATGCGCACCAGCCAGTACAGCGCGGCGTCCGGATTGGAGCCGCGGACCGATTTATGCAAGGCCGATATCTGGTCGTAAAACGCGTCGCCGCCCTTGTCGAAACGGCGCAGATTCTCGGCCAGCGCGGTCGCCAGGAGGGCCTCATCGACTTCCTGCTGCTCATTGGCCGCTGCGGCGCGCGCGACGATCTCCAGGTTGTTCAGCAGCTTGCGGCCGTCTCCGTCGGCACTCGCGATCAGGATCGCTTTCGCCTCGGGCGTGAAATCCAGTCCTTCCAGCTCCTGGATGCAGGCGCGGTCGACCAGGGCGTCAAGGTCGTCCTCCGATAGGGATTTGAGCACATACACCGCCGCGCGGGACAGCAGCGCACCGTTGACTTCGAACGAAGGATTCTCCGTCGTTGCGCCGATGAAGGTGAACAAGCCGCTCTCGACATGCGGCAGAAACGCATCCTGCTGGCTCTTGTTGAAGCGGTGGACTTCATCGACGAACAGGATGGTGCGGCGCGCGGAATTGGCCTGGACGACCTGGGCACGCTCCACCGCTTCGCGGATGTCTTTCACGCCGGACAGCACCGCCGACAATGCGATGAATTCCGCCGAAAAGCTGTCGGCCATCAGTCGCGCCAACGTGGTCTTGCCGACGCCGGGCGGCCCCCAGAGGATCATCGAATGGGGTTCGCCGGATTCAAACGCCACCCGCAAAGGCTTGCCCGGACCGAGCAGGTGGTGCTGGCCGATTACGTCGTCAAGCGACTGCGGACGAAGCCTTTCGGCGAGCGGAATGTTTGCCATCATGATGCGCGGGTGCTGCCCGCAAAAGCCAGCTTACTGCTGGAACACATCCGCCCCTTTGGGCGTCTCGAAACGGAATTGGTCTGACGCAATCTGCGGATTCTTCTCGAAATTCTTGAACGACAGCAGCGAGACCTGGCCGAAGGAATCCTTCAACTCCATCGCCATCGGCACGCCGTCTTTCAGACCAATGGCGATCTGGTCAAACGTCGTATCCTTGGCTTTCGGTATTGCCTGCAGCCATTCGAGTCCGTCCCGGCTTCCCGCTTCCTTGAGCGTGAAGTTCTTTTCAAGATCGTTGCTGCCGAACAGAATCGCCGCCGGTGATGAGCCGAGCGCATTGCCGAGCTTCCGGATAGTCACCTGGTTCAGGTCCTTGTCGTAAATGTACAGCTTGTCGCCGTCGGCCTGCAGTACCTGCTCATACGGTTTTACGTAAGTCCAGATGAATTTGCCAGGACGGGCGAATACGAAAGTGCCGGTTGCGGGCGTCGATACGCGGGACGCGCCCTTGCCTGCATCGTCGGTTTTGACCTGGCGCTGCGTGAATTCCCCCCTGGCCGCCTTGGTCGAGGAGACGAAGGACTTGAATTGGTCCAATGCCGCTGCGTGCGCGAACACAGGGAATGCGGTCGCGCAGGCCAGCAGCACCTTCAGTGACGTACGATGGAGGTGAGAGAAGGGACGACGGGATTGATCCAAAGCGTTTCCTTATTCGGTATTGCCGGCAGGCACCAGGATTTCACGGTTGCCGTTGGACTGCATGTTGGAAACAAGGCCGCTCTGCTCCATTTGTTCAAGCAGACGAGCCGCGCGATTGTAACCGATGCGCAAATGACGCTGCACCAGGGAAATGGAGGCGCGACGGTTTTTGAGCACGACCGCGACGGCCTGATCGTACATCGGATCGGCTTCATCGCCGGACCCGCCTGCTTCACCGCCTGCCGCAAGTTCGCCGCCTTCCTCGGAAGTTCCCCCTTCTAAGATTCCCTCAATGTAATTCGGTTCCCCCTGGGCCTTGAGGTGACTCACCACCCGGTGCACTTCGTCGTCCGATACGAATGCGCCGTGGACACGAACCGGCAAGCCTGTACCCGGCGGCATATACAGCATGTCGCCCATGCCGAGCAGAGCCTCCGCGCCCATCTGGTCAAGAATGGTGCGCGAGTCGATCTTGCTGCTGACCTGGAAGGCGATGCGGGTCGGAATATTCGCCTTGATCAGGCCGGTAATGACATCCACGGACGGACGCTGCGTCGCAAGGATTAGATGGAGACCGGCGGCACGCGCTTTCTGGGCGATACGGGCGATCAGTTCTTCCACTTTTTTTCCGACCACCATCATGAGGTCTGCAAGCTCATCGATGATGATGACGATGGTCGGCAGCTTTTCCAGTGGCTCGGGTGCATCCGGCGTCAGGCTGAATGGATTCGGAATCTTTTCTTCGTTCTTTTCGGCCTCGGCGATCTTGGCGTTGTATCCGGCAAGGTTGCGGACGCCGAGCTTCGACATCAGCTTGTAGCGCCGCTCCATTTCGGCCACCGCCCAGTTCAGCGCGTGTCCCGCCTGCCGCATGTCGGTCACGACCGGTGCCAGCAGGTGGGGGATGCCTTCGTATACCGACATTTCCAGCATCTTTGGATCGATGAGGATCATGCGCACGAAATTCGGGTCCGATTTGTACAGCAGCGACAGGATGGTCGCGTTGATGCCGACCGATTTACCCGAACCGGTTGTACCCGCCACAAGCAAGTGCGGCATCTTGGCCAGGTCGGCCACGACCGGATTGCCGGCAATGTCCTTGCCGAGCGCCACGGTAAGACTGGATGAACTGTCGTTGTAGACCTTGGACCCGAGGATCTCGGTGAGGCGCACGATCTGGCGTTTCGGATTCGGCAGTTCAAGGCCCATGTAGTTCTTGCCGGGGATGGTTTCCACCACACGGATCGATGTCAGCGATAGCGAACGTGCCAGGTCGCGGGCAAGATTGACGATCTGGCTGCCCTTGACGCCGGTGGCCGGTTCGATCTCGTAGCGGGTGATGACTGGGCCGGGATATGCCGCAACGACTTTTGCGTCGACGCCGAAATCGGACAGCTTCTTCTCGATCAGGCGGCTGGTAAATTCCAGTGTTTCGACGCTGACCGTTTCCTGCGCCGGCGGCGGTTCGTCGAGCAGCGACAGCGGCGGCAGGTTGGTATCCGGCAGATCGGCGAACAGGGAAACCTGTTTTTCCTTTTCGACCCGTTCGGACTTCGGCACGGCGACCACCTGCGGCTCGATGCGGATCGGCGGCGCCTCGACAATCTTCGCCCTCTCCTGCACCACCGTCACTTCCCGCTTGACGGCAGCGACCTGCCCGGCCCGGCGATCTTCGCGCGCCATATAGAGATTACGCAGCGACTCAACCGCATTCTCAATCGCGGCGCCGATGCGCTCTGCAACGGACAGCCACGACACCTGGAAAAACAGGCTGAAGCCAACGCCGAAAATCAGCAACAGAAATAGGGTCGCGCCGGTAAAGCCGAACGCTTTCTGAGCCGCGCCGCCGATCAATTCCCCGAGCACGCCGCCAGGGGCGCGAGGCAGCTGCACCTTTAGCGAATACATGCGCAGATACTCGATTGCGACACTGCCGAACAGCATCAGACCAAAGCCGACGGAGCGAATCCAGACCTCATGCATGTGTTCAGGTTCGGGTTCTTTCTGCAGCAGGAAGCGCTGGGACAGCCTTCGATATCCCGCGAAGGCCGAACGCAGCGCAAGCACGCACCACCACCACGCCGAGGCACCGAAAATGAAGAGCATCAGATCGGCGAGCCAGGCGCCGAGACGTCCACCCCAGTTATTCAGTTTCGGAACCTCGCTGGCCTGTGACCAGCCCGGGTCCAGCTTTGAATAAGTGAGGAAGATCAGCAACAGGTACACCGTCGCGCCGGCCAGGGCAAACCAGCGCGCTTCGGAAAGCAGGCGTACAAGACGGCCCGGCAGCGGCTGGGCCTGGGTGGTAGTGGCGGTGCGATTGTAGGCTTGGGTTGTTCTCGTCATAAATCAGGGCGGTGCAGTGATGGGCGCGGGGGCGGTTTGTTGTTCTTTGAACATGGGGGCTTTTCGCGGCCGCCGATGCCGCCGATGCAGGTTCGACTATAATCTTAACCAGTTTTCCGTTGCCGTACTGCATAAATGCGGCCCGTGTTGAAATTTCGCAGGACGGTGTCATATGTAGTCGACAGAAGCGGTGCCTGAGACTGGACGGCACATGGATTTTTGTCGATTTCCATGGCGATGCACGGCGCCCTCACTCTTCCGATTGTTATCTTCATCGTTGATCTTATTCTTATGCCTACCCCAAAACACGCTCATGTACTGATCGTCGGTTCCGGACCGGCCGGTTACAGCGCTGCCGTCTACGCGGCACGCGCGAATCTCAAACCTGTCCTGATTACCGGCGTCGAACAGGGTGGCCAGCTGATGACCACCACCGACGTCGAGAACTGGCCGGGTGATCCCTTGGGCGTACAGGGTCCGGAACTCATGCAGCGCCTGTTGCAGCATGCGGAACGCTTTAATACCGAGATCATTTTCGATTACATCCACACTGCGAAGCTGACCGAAAAGCCGATCCGGCTGATCGGCGACTCCGGCGAGTACACCTGTGATGCGCTGATCATCGCTACCGGCGCGTCGGCACAGTATTTGGGATTGCCGTCGGAAGAAGCTTTTATGGGCAAGGGCGTCTCCGCATGCGCAACCTGCGACGGTTTTTTCTACAAGGGGCAGGACGTAGCGGTGGTCGGCGGCGGCAATACCGCAGTCGAGGAAGCGTTGTATCTCTCCAATATCGCCAACAAGGTCACGGTAATTCACCGGCGTGACAAGTTCCGTGCCGAAGCTATCCTGATCGACCGCCTGATGGCCAAGGTTGCGGAAGGCAAGATCGAGGTGAAATGGAATCACACATTGGAAGAAGTTACCGGCGACAATAGCGGAGTGACGGGCATCCGGGTCAAGTCCACCACTGATGGCAGCGTAACGGCAGTGCCCTTGCACGGCGTATTCATCGCCATCGGCCACAAGCCGAACACCGGCATTTTCGAAGGCCAGCTGGAAATGAAGAACGGCTACATCATTACAAAGACGGGCCTGGAAGGCATGGCCACGTCGACGAATATTCCGGGTGTGTTTGCCGCCGGCGATGTGCAGGATCATGTCTACAGGCAGGCGATCACCAGCTCCGGCACGGGCTGTATGGCTGCACTCGACGCGCAACGCTATCTGGAAAGCATCGCGCAGTAAACGACATCAGGGATTCACCAACGGCGGCTTCGACCTTCCCGAGGACCGAAGCCGCCCGCGCCGCTGCCGGCGCGAGGGTATAAGGACACATCATGTCTGGCTCCATCAAGGATTTTTCCGCACTCAAGTCGCTACGCAATGAACTGAAGGCACAGGAAGAACGACGCAAGGCCGCCGAAGCCGAACGCCTGGAACGCGAGAAACAGCTTCGGGCAGATACAGACCTGTTCCGCCGCAGCATCGGTGATGTTGCTCCGCTCACGCCACCGGACAAGGCACACTCCACACCTCCCCGTCCGCTCCCCATCGCCAAGCACCATCTCGCCGACGAACAGGCTGCACTGGAGCAGTCGCTATCGGATGAATTCAATGTCGACACCCTTCTGGATACTGATGAAGGACTGAGCTATGCGCGCGAAGGTATCGGTTCCGATACCGTTCGCAAATTGCGTAGAGGTCATTGGGTGATCCAGGGGCAGCTTGATTTGCATGGCATGCGCCGCGAGGAAGCACGGGAAGCATTAGCCGAATTCCTGCGCAATGCAGTCAAACGCGGACAGCGTTGTGTGCGCGTGATCCACGGCAAGGGGTTGGGGTCGGTCAACAAGGAGCCTGTGTTGAAGAACAAGGTTCGCAACTGGCTGGTACAGAAGGACGAAGTCATGGCATTTTGCCAGGCCCGTGCGGTGGATGGCGGCGCGGGCGCGCTGGTGGTCCTGCTGAAAGCCTGAGCGAAACAGACCCGGCCCGGATTCGTCCTGCCGCCTCCGGGCTTCTGCACTGGTCAATACAGTACGCGATACCGCTTAACCTGGCTATTTCATCAGGACGCGGAGTGATGGCGCGCGAGTTGCGAGGCAGTTTGCGATTCCGCGACAAGCCAATAGCTGGCCTATTGGCGCGAAGCGGAAACGCAAAATGGCCGAAAATCGCACGCCAGCACCCGCGTAGGCCAGCGGTACAATTGGATCTGACCGTAGCAAGCCGCAAACCGGGTAAACATGCGCCTTCCAGTCAAGTTAAGGGCCGCTCTGGTGAAATATCCAGGTTAAACCGCATCGACCCCGGTTTCGCCGGTGCGTATGCGGATCACCTGCTCCACTTCGGTGACGAAAATCTTGCCGTCTCCGATCTTCCCGGTACGGGCGGCCTTGATGATGGCATCGACTGCGATGTCGACGACATTGTTGTCCACCACGGCTTCGATCTTCACCTTGGGCAGGAAGTCGACCACATACTCCGCGCCGCGATAGAGTTCGGTGTGGCCTTTCTGGCGCCCAAAGCCCTTCACTTCCGTCACCGTCAGCCCGGTAACGCCAATTTCGCCCAGCGCTTCGCGTACTTCGTCCAGCTTGAAGGGCTTGATTACAGCGGTAATCAGTTTCATCACAACTCCTTTTGAAGATTACTCATGAAATTTGGATGTGATCGGATAGCGCCAGTCGCGGCCAAAAGCGCGGTGCGTGATGCGAATACCGATCGGCGCCTGACGGCGTTTGTACTCATTGATCTTGATCAGGCGGGTGACGCGCTCCACATCGTCCTTACGATACCCCGCGTCGAGAATCTCGGCAATACTGCGGTTCTCTTCCATGTACATTTGCATGATCCCGTCCAGCACCTCATACGGTGGCAACGAGTCCTGGTCGGTCTGGTCCGGACGCAGCTCCGCCGACGGCGCGCGGGTGAGGATACGTTTTGGAATCACGTCTGAAATCGAGTTCCGGTAATCGCACAGACGATACACCAGTGTCTTCGCAATATCCTTGATCACTGCGAAACCACCTGCCATATCACCGTAGAGGGTGCAGTAACCAACCGCCATTTCGCTTTTGTTACCGGTAGTCAGCACGATGCTGCCGTACTTGTTCGATAACGCCATCAGCAGCGTGCCGCGAATGCGGGCCTGTATGTTTTCTTCGGTAGTGTCCTGCTTCAAACCCTTGAATTCCCGTTCCAGCGTTGCGCGAAACGCTGTGAAGCACTCGAGGATCGGAATTTCATCATAACGCACGCCTACCCGCGCAGCCATGTCGCGAGAATCGAGCCAGGAAATCTCCGCTGTGTAAGGTGAAGGCATCATCACCGCCCTCACCTTCTCCGCCCCGAGGGCGTCCACCGCCACCGCAAGGGTCAGCGCGGAGTCGACTCCGCCGGACAGCCCGATCAGCACGCCCGGAAAACCGTTTTTGCACACATAGTCCCGCACGCCAAGCACGAGCGCTTCATACACCTGCGCTTCGATCGGCATGTCCGGCATCAGGGCATCCCGGGACGGCACGCCGTCCGAAAATTCGACCAGCTGCAGATCTTCTTCACAGTGCTTCAACTGTGCACACACCCTGCCCGCCGCGTCCATCACGAAAGAGTTGCCGTCGAAAATGAGCTCATCCTGGCCGCCGACCAGGTTTGCGTACACCAGCGCCAAGTTTTGCCGGCTTACATTGTCCCGCATCACATCATGACGAAGATGCGGCTTTTTCATGTGATAGGGCGAACCGTTCGGTACCAGAAGTACCTGCGCACCGGCAGCTCTTGCCCGGGCGGGCGCATGGGATGACCAGGTATCTTCACAGATGTTGATACCGAAACGCGTACCCTTTACATCGAAGACGAAGGGCTCGTCGGCCGAAGAAAAATATCGCTTCTCGTCAAACACCGTGTAATTCGGCAGATCGTATTTTCGGTAAGTGCCGAGAAGACGGCCGTCCACCAGAACCGATGCTGCGTTATAACGCTTTCCGTCATGCAGTACCGGGTGTCCGACGACGACATGCAGTCCTTTCAGATTGGCAAGCCGCAGGATCAGTGCCTCCAACGCCTTGTCCGTTTTTGCGTAGAATGCCTCACGGAGCAGCAAATCCTCGGGTGGATAGCCTACCAGCGAAAGCTCGGGTGTCACCACGATGTCTGCGCCCTGCGCCGCGGCGCGGCGGGCAAACGCGTCTATTTTTTCGGCATTGCCGGCAAGGTCACCGAGGATGCTGTTGATCTGGGCGATGGCGACTTTGACTGTCATGTTAACGTTCTGCGCACCGATACGCGCGCAGGTCCAAATGAATGTTTGTTAGGAATAAATTAACCGAGTGAATTATCGCACGCGAATCGTTTCTTCCTTGTCGGAAATCGGCCGGACCGCATGGGATGCATTGCTGGCCACTCAGGCCGACGCGAATCCTTTCTTATCTTTCTCCTTTCTGCATGCCCTGCATGAATCGGGCTGCGTATCAGCCAGGACAGGCTGGCAGCCGCAATTTCTGACTCTTTGGCAAGATGGCCGGCTGGATGCGGCAATGCCGCTGTATTTAAAGAACCACTCGTATGGAGAATACGTTTTCGATTGGGCCTGGGCAGATGCGTATCGCCGGAATGGACTGGAGTACTACCCGAAATTGCTGTCAGCCATTCCCTTCACGCCGGTCAGCGGAAGCCGTCTTCTGGCGTGCGACGCCGATTCGGAAGCGGCATTGATCGGCGCCCTGCAAACCCTGCAGGAAGGCAATGAGGTGTCCTCGACCCACATTCTTTATCCGCCCGAAGCGCAGGCAAGGACGCTGGAGAAAAGCGGCTACATGCTGCGCAGCGGCGTGCAGTTTCACTGGCTGAATGACGGGTATTCCGATTTCGATGCCTTCCTGTCGACGCTGGAGCGCAAGAAGAGCAAAAATATCCGAGCCGAAAGGCGCAAAGTCCGGGATGCCGGCATCGGTTTTCGGCATGTTCCAGGTATGGAAGCAACCGACGCGGACTGGCGTTTCTTCAAGCGCTGCTATGACCGCACATACGCGGAACATTATTCGACGCCTTACCTGAACCTTGATTTTTTCAAGCGGATCGGCACGACGATGCCCGAGAACCTGCTGTTGATCGTTGCGGAACGGAACGGAAAACCGATCGCCTCTTCCTTGCTCGTGCATACTGCCCAGACCTTATACGGCCGGTACTGGGGAGCACTGGAACATGTACCCTGCCTGCACTTTGAAACCGCCTATTACCAGCCGCTCGAGTTTTGCATCGCCAGCGGCATCGCCTGCTTCGAAGGCGGCGCGCAAGGCGAACACAAGATGGCACGCGGTTTTCTGCCGCAGAAAACATGGTCTGCGCACTGGCTGGCCCATCCCGCGTTTGCCGGTGCAATCGAACGTTTCCTGGCCCAGGAAAGCGGCGGCATCGATTCCTACATTGATGAATTGAACGATCATTCGCCATTCAAAGTGCGATAAGGCCGCAAAGGGAATCAGGGTCACATCCGGTCGTACCCGACGCCGGCCGCGGTCCCTGATTGCGCATCCTGGTCTGCAGTCGATCGCCGCCCCCGCAGTGATGACATGGCTCTCCGCATACTCGCATATCCCACTTACCTACTGCAGGCAACAAATATGCCGACGAATCGGAATTCAGGTTGCCTTCAGGCCACACAAATGTTAAAAAAGCGTCAATTGGATGATAGCTGTTTTATAATTCTTCGCCATTCACGGGACTTTCGGGCAATCATCTCATCATGACTTTTTCGACCGCCGCCTCGCTAGTGCCAGACAGTCCCGCCATCAATCGGATCGGTCGTTTCTACATTACGCGCGAACTCGGCCGCGGCTCCGTCGGCTGTGTTTATCTGGGCCACGATCCGGTAATTGCACGCGATATCGCCATCAAGACATTCAAGCCCCGATTGTCGACGGCGGAAAGGGCGCGGCACGAACAGCACTTCATCAACGAAGCCAGAGCGGCAGGCAGGCTTTCCCACCCGAATATCGTGACCGTCTACGATGCCTCCAGCGAAGGCGGCGCAACTTATATCGCTATGGAATATCTGCAGGGACTCGAGTTGAACAAGATGCTCGCCAACGGTCATCGATTCCTGCCGGACGAAGTCGCGACCATAGGATGGAAAATCGCGGATGCATTGGACCACGCCCACCGCAACCAGGTCATTCATCGCGATATAAAGCCCGCCAATATCTTCATGGTGAAGGACGATCAGCCTAAACTGGTCGACTTTGGCATTGCCCGCTCACCGAACCGCGTGCCGGATCAGGACGCTGAAGCGAACGAACCTTATACGCTGTTCCGCAACAATAACCTACTGGGCACGCCGAATTACATGTCACCCGAACAGGCATGTGGCAAGCAGGTGGACGAGCGTACCGATATCTATTCACTCGGCGCGGTGATGTATGAAATGCTGACCGGCCGGAAGCCCTTCGAGGCCGGCGACACGGACAAGCTTTTGCAACAGATCGCCTACAAGGCGCCACCGCCACCCTCCGAGCTCGACCCGAGGATTCCGGTTGCCCTGTCGCAGATCGTCATGATGGCGATGAGCAAAAAACCCGAAAAGCGCTATCCGACTGCCGAAAGAATGGCGCTCGACATCAAACGCTTCCTGCTGCGGGAACGCCGTGCAAGGCGAAGCCTTCAAATCCCGGTTGCGACACTCGAGCAGAAAGACCCGGCCGCCGATTCGCCGGAGCAAAGCAGCATGGCATGGATCATCGCAACACTGCTGTTGGCGGTAGCTGCCGGTTTTCTAGCCATCGCATTAATGCGGGACAAAATAGGCTGGTTCTGATCAGCTTCGTGTCTGAAGTGCGCCGATGATCTGCGCTTTCAGGGTTTTGATCAGTGCAGTCTCATCAGCCGGCACGCCTTCCGGAGCGGGCAGGGTACGGTCAGCATAGAACAAGCCGATCGGTTTGCGATTCACCACCAAAGGCAGCACGATGAAGCTACGCGCATCGGGAAGCAGCGTGCGATGCCAGGCGGGCAGCAAGGAGCGGATTTTCGGCACGGCGGCATCGGAAATCATCAAGTCCGCCCCCTTTTCCAGTGCAAGGCAAAACAAGTCGTTCCTGTCCGTCGCCGGAAAGCTGAAACCGGCCTGACGGACGGCGTTGTTTTGACCAATCGAAATTCGTGCGCGGTACGTACCGCTCTGCACATCCCGCAGACACACCGTCGCGAAACGAAATCCCATGCTGCCATAGAGCGTCTCCAGAACGAGCAGCATCAGGTCATTTACCTTGCATTGGCCCGAAGCCATCATCTGCGTCACATCCTGCATGCCGGCCAACAGCAGATCGCGCGCGTTGACAGGCTTTCCGCTCTGATGCCGTTCGGTGACTTGCGGAAGGCTTCCATCGCTGCCCGCCAACAGCAATTCATCAGGCAGACCCCGTTCCGCCGATTCTCCATCCAGTTCATCGACAAGCGGATCCGGCACGATCCCATCCATGGCAAGCCCGGTATTGCTGATCAGCACACGCGATTCCCGCGCCACGGACATGAACAGTTCGTTCAACTTTTCCTGATCGAGATTGAAGGCCGCGCCGAAGCGATTCAGCAGCGCCGCACTGGCCGCATGCTGGCCGGTCTCGCTGACATGCGGGATCACGGTCGCCGCCGTGCTACTGAATGCCGCCACCTGCTGCATCCATTCCTGCCTGGACTTGGCTGGTTTCAATGCGCCGGAGGGGAGCGGCGCGAGTGCATTGATAATAGTGTCCGGCATCTGCCATTCCTGGAGTACTGCATCAGTCAGCGCGTCCAGGCTGCAGCCAATTACTTTCATCGCCGCCTGCACCGGCGACACCTTGCCGCCTTCGGTCAATGCCGCGATCTCGCTGTACGAATCATGATCATGCGAAGCCACCAGGAGCCTGCCGATGTTCTTGAACAATGCCGCGATTGCCGCTTCTTCCGCATCCTTGAAATGGCTTCGTCGAGCCAACTCCCTGCCAAGGATGCTGGCGGTCAGCGCATGGCACAGTTCGATCCGGACGCTGCGCCCGTGCTTCCCCGACATGCCATCCACCAGCAGCATCGCCAGTGCGCAGGTTTTCACGGTATCGAATCCGAGCAGGAAAATTGCCCGCGACACTGTCGTCACTGGCGTCCCGGTTGCGGCATGGTAGACGACCGTATTGGCGATGCGCAGAATTTTCTGCGTCAGCGCGACGTCGGACAGAATGAAATGCGCGAGGTTACGAACTGCTTCATCGCCGGATGAAGCCATTTCCACAACGCGGGATATGGAGCTGCCCAAAGAAGGAAGATCGGACTCGGCGCTGATTTTTTGCAGCAGGCGGTCACGCGCTCCGGTGGCGTCATCGCTGCTCAGGGCCGGGGAAGCTCCGTCGATCTTCGACGGTCCGGCGGGTTGAAATACCACTTATAAAACTCCCAATCGCGCTGCATTAGCGGCCTATGATGACGCATCCCGCATGAAATGTCGATGCACCAGGGCAAGATCGCAACGGCGTAAAAAAAGCGCACTTGATGGTGCGCTTTTTCTCAGCGGAGCAGGAACTGGTTGTTACTTCAATAGCGCTTTCTGGTAAGCCTCGACGCCGGCGAGGATTTCTTTCCGCGCTTCGTCCGGACCATGCCAGCCTTCCACCTTTACCCACTTGCCCTTTTCGAGGTCCTTGTAATGCTCGAAAAAGTGCTGAATCTGCTGCAGGCGCAGGTCATTCATGTCTTCCGGCTTTTGCCAATGCGTGTAGATCGGCAGAATCTTATCCACCGGCACGGCGAGCAGTTTTGCATCGCCACCGGCTTCGTCCGTCATCTTCAATACCCCGATCGGGCGGCAGCGCACGACAACGCCAGGGAATAAAGGAAACGGTGTCACGACCAGCACATCAACCGGGTCGCCATCATCGGAAATGGTTTGCGGAATATATCCATAGTTGCAGGGATAGTGCATCGCGGTGCCCATGAACCGGTCAACGAAAATGGCGCCAGTTTCTTTGTCCACTTCGTATTTGATCGGATCGGCATTCATCGGAATTTCAATAATGACGTTGAAATCGTTCGGCAAATCCCGGCCGGCGGAAACTTTGTTCAGGCTCATGTCGCTCTCTTCGTAGTCAGGGGAATTTTTGAATCCGCGAATTATAGCGGCTTTCAGAGGGGCATTGTGCGTCGCAGCAGGCGTCGGCGCTTGATTGCGCGCAGATCATTGGCGCATGGGGGCACATGGTCCAAGCAGTATCGGAAGCTTCCCGGCGAAAGAGCGCCGGGATGAGCCGTCAGATGGCTGTTGCCAAGGCACAGCGACGATAATGTTCCGCCGCCTCTTCGGGCTGGTTCAACGCCTCATGCAACTGTGCAAGCTTGAGGTGCACGCGTTGCACGGTAACGGCATCGAGTGCGTCCGACAAAGCCTGTTCGAGATGGCGCTGCGCCTTGCCCCAAAGTTTTTGCCGCAGGCATAGTGTTCCAAGCGTCAATTCCAGTTCCGCATCACCCGGTCGCGCTTTTGCCCACTCCTCGCAACGCTCGATCTGCGCCAGCAGCGAGGGCGACCCAAGTGTCGCCGATTCGCCGTAGGCACGCACCAGGCGATCATCCCATTCCTTGGCCAGCGCCTTTTCGACGAGACGGCGAGCATCCTCATGCAAACCCTTGGCGTTGAAGGCCGCGGCCGCCCTGGCGGCGACGTAAGGCTGCACTTGCTCGTCAGAAGGAATGCCGCTCCACATGCGCCGCAGGGACTCGGCATCATGGCTTGAATCGGACAAAAGATGCTCGTAAGCGAGTTCGCGCAGCCTGCGGGACAAGGCAGGATGCAATGCGTTGCGCTTGTCGAGCAAACGCACGAGCCGCAAAACCTCGGGCCAGTTCTGGGAACGCTGATTGGCTTTCAGGGCCAGCCGCAATGCATGAATGTGGCGGGTACCGGTCGCCTGCAATTCGTTGACCGCTTCGAGCGCGGTTTCCGGCTGCCGCTCATCGATCAGCAATTCGATCGCGGTCATCAGGCGTGCGGTCTTCAGAGCGCCATCTTGATGCGCTTTCGTCAACCAGGTATCACGACGCTCGGGATGGCCCAGCCGGTGGGCCGCCCTTGCTGCAATCAGGGCGGACAGCCCAGCATTGTCCGGCCCTTGCGACGCGCGGGCGGCTGCCTTTTCGGCATGGCCGAATCGTCCTTCGAACAGTGCTTTCAGTGCGTCGCGCATCGCCTGATTGCCTTCGCGTTCGCGCTTCTCGCGACGATAGGCCGCCACCCGCTGCGGCATCCGCTGGGCATCGCGAATCGCATTCAGCATCAGATAAAGCGTGACAAACACGAGCACCAGCAAAAGCAGGAAGAAATTGAGCGACAGATCAACCCGGTATGGCGGGTAAAACAGGACGACATTACCGGGATTGAAGCGTGCGCCGACGGCCAGGCCGATGGCGGCGGCGAAAAGAATGACGAGCGAGATGAAGATACGCATGGCGGTTACACTAAGGATTCGCTTTGTAGTTGCGTACCGCGTTCAGGCTTTCGGCAAGCGTCGGCATCTCGATCACCAGATTGGTGCCTTGCACCTGACGCAACAGCGCCTGTGCGTTCTGGGTCTGTTTGGCCCGGGTATCGAAATACTTCGAGATGGCATCCTGTGCAGCGATCAGGTCGCTGCGGAATGCCGTTTCGTTACGGCTCAGGAGCGCGAGACGTGCATTCAACAGCCGGAGCTTCAGGTTCTCGCGGGCGTAATACGCCTGTGTGGGAGACAGCAGCAATGCCTCCGGCGCTTCGACGTCCCGCACCCGAATCAATTGCCGGATCTCGCCCCACATTTCACTGGTCCAGCTGTGCCACTTTTCTTCCAGGGTAGCCAGCCATTCCGACGCCGTGCCGGTGCCGGCGTCGGGCTTCCCGGGGGACGTGTCTGCGGCAGCACGGGCATTTCTTGGCTTGGATGCCGGCAGCAGCGGCTTTTCATCTGAAAGAAGGGGCATGCTGTCGACGAGCCCGATGGCACTGTCGAGGCGGAGGGCCACACCGGCCATGTCCACATTAGGAAGTGACCGCAGCCGGTCGAGATCCTTGGCGATGGCACGCCGGATCGTGATGAACTGCGGCTGATCGGAACCCGAAAGCCGGGAGTCGGCATTCTGCAGCGCGATCAGCGCGCCCTGGACATTGCCGGCGAGCTGCAGCTGCTGGCTTGCGGTGGACAATACCTGTTCGATTTCAGCCAGTGCCCAGTCATCGCGGTTCTTGGCAAGGTCCTGATAGAGCTGTTCAAGAGCGAGCTGCTGGCTTTGCGCTTCAACTTGCTTGTTTTCCTGCACGCTGACCTTGGCTTCCAATTCGCGCAAGCCGTCCTGCATCGACTTGACCAGGACCTTGGTTTCGGTATTCAGCGATTCACCGGTTTTCAGGCGCTGCGCAAGCTCCTCGCGAAGGCCGGCGATCTGGTTATGCGACGCCCACCATTGGGCAACCATCAGCACGGCAAGTATGCCGAAGGCGATATAAATCAGCCGGCGCAGCCCTCTGGTGCTGGTGCCAGGGACGGGATCCGGCCCGCCGTGCTGCAAAGAGGCATTGGAGTGGGAAGTACCGGGAGAAGAAGAGGAAGGCAAATCGTTCATGCTCGGGATTGTAACGCGGCAAGTAACTGTTCGTCCCCTGACCCGGTTAATGTTACGTTGGGAAAACCCATTGTGCGTGCCGTATCGGCAATACGCACGTGCGGGACGACAAAATGTTGTTGTTGCAATTTTGCGACGCCGTCGCCGTCCCTGATTTGCTCCGCCATTGCCATCAGGTTGCGCAGCGCTTCAGAACTTGTGACGACCCAGTCGTTCTCGGCGTCGAGCAGTTCGGCAAGCTGCCGGCGCCGCTCGTCATCGAGTTCGGGCGCAGCACGGCGGTAGGCGGCGACCTGCGTGACATCGATTCCCGCCGAGCGCAACGCATCGGCCAGTAGTTCCCGGCCGCTTTGGCCCCGCACGATCAGAACCCGCTTGCCGCGCAGCGCAGCGATGTCCAGAACCTGCAACAGTGTTTCCGAATCGGTCTTCAAAGGATCGAGCGGACTGAAGATTGTCGCGTTGCTTGCATCCAGGCCATGCCGTGCGAGCGCGGCACGGCTGCCCTCCCCAACGACCGCGATCGCTACGCTGGATGGCCAGCGCGGCAATTCGGCGAACATGGCATCGATCGCATTCGGGCTGACGAAGGCTGCCATCGCATACTCGTGCAATTCGCCCGCTGCCTTGCGCAATGACGCAGGATCGTCGAGGGGATGAATTTCCAGCAAGGGAAACAAAACCGGCTCCATGCCGAGCGACGCAATCCGTGCCGCCAAGGGCCGCGCTTGGGCCATCGGCCGGGTGACGACGACTTTAGGCATCCATCGCTTTGCAGGCGGCGAGGATTGATGCCGCATCCTGTGCCTGCAGCGCATCGGCGATCTGCCGGCCGACGTTCTCGGGATCGGCGGACGGACCGGAAATCTCCGCGCTTGCCATGCGCTTGCCGTCAGGCGTGGCAACCATCGCGCGCAGACGCAGCATGTCTGCATCGACAGTCGCGAACGCGGCGAGCGGAATCTGGCAGCTGCCTCCGAAAATGCGCGACACCGCCCTCTCCGCGGTGACCGCCTGTTCGGTCGCCTGATGACCAAGGGGGGCAAGCAACTCGCGAAGATCGTCGCGGCTGGACAGGATTTCGATCGCCATCGCGCCTTGACCCGGTGCCGGCAGACTGAATTCAGGCTCGATCAGGGCCCGTATGCGGCTTTCGAGACCCAGCCGCTTCAGCCCGGCGGCGGCCAGGATGATTGCTGCATATTCACCGCGGTCAAGTTTGCCGAGACGGGTATCGAGGTTGCCGCGCAATGGGCGGATGACCAGCATCGGATAGCGTGCCGCCACCAGGGCCTGCCGGCGCAGGCTGCTCGTGCCGACCACGGCACCGTCGGGCAATTCATCGAGCGATGCATAATCATTCGAGACGAACGCATCACGGGGATCCTCGCGCTCCAGTACCGCGGCAAGCGCGAAACCTGCCGGCAGCTCCATCGGCACGTCTTTCAGCGAATGGACCGCCAGATCGGCATGCCCCTCCTCGATCGCCACTTCCAGCTCCTTGACGAACAGGCCCTTACCGCCGACCTTGGACAGGGTACGGTCCAGGATGCGGTCGCCCTGCGTAGTCATACCGAGAATTTCGACACTGCACTGCGGATATAATTCCGACAATTTCGATCGCACGTGCTCGGCTTGCCAGAGTGCGAGCCGGCTCTCACGGGAGGCGATCACTAATTTCGAGGGGATGGGGGTATTCAAGACCGGGTTCTTTCTGTTTCGCTGATGGACTTCGCATTGACACATCGGACATGTCGGCAGGCACCTTCAACAGCCACTTGATAAACGGTACCAACCATTCGCATCAATTCATTTCCAGCAACCTGTTTTCGAGCGCGGATTTTATCATGCGGCCGTTCGAAAACCTCCCGCAGACACCGGCCGAAAGCCATCGTGTTTGCATTCAACCCGGGGCAATGATTCATTATGGCAAAACATACCAGGACACCATCACGCACAGACCAGGCCGCCGACAAGGATCTGCCGTTGAAGGAGGATATCCGCATGCTGGGCCGCCTGCTCGGCAATGTGCTGCGCGAACAGGAAGGCGACGCGGTATATCAGGTGGTGGAAACCGTGCGCCAAACCGCCGTGCGCTTCAGGCGGGAATCGGACGCACAGTCCGGCGCCGAGCTGAACAAGCTGCTGAAGAAGCTGACACGCGACCAGACCATCTCCGTGGTGCGTGCCTTTTCCTATTTTTCACATCTTGCCAACATCGCCGAAGATCAGCACCACAATCGTCGGCGGCGAGCCCATCTGCTGGCAGGTTCCGCGCCCCAACAGGGCAGCGTCGCCTTTGCATTGTCGAAGCTGGATAGCGCCGGCGTGCCGGGGTCGGCGGTTCGCAACTTCTTTAGTGAGGCATTGATCTCGCCGGTCCTTACCGCTCATCCCACCGAAGTGCAGCGCAAGAGCATCCTGGATGCCGAGCGGGAAATTGCCCGACTGCTGGCCGAGCGGGACATGCCCTTGACGCCGAAGGAATTGGCGAGAAATACCGGCCTGTTGCAGGCGTACGTCGCCACGCTCTGGCAAACCCGCATGCTTCGCTATTCGAAGCTGACCGTCGCGGACGAGATCGAAAACGCCCTCTCCTACTATCGCATCACCTTTCTCAAGGAATTGCCCGGTCTGTACGACGACATCAGTGCCGAAATCGCCGCGCAGTATCCGCAGCGTCATTCCGGCAGCCAAGCCGACCTGCCGCCTTTCGTGCAGATGGGAAGCTGGATCGGCGGCGACCGCGACGGCAATCCGAATGTCAATGCGGACACCATGCGCCACGCCCTGGTCCGGCAATCCACCGCAATCTTCGACTTTTACCTCGAAGAGGCGCATGCGCTCGGCGCCGAATTATCGATATCGACCCTCCTGGTCGACGTCAGCCCTGCCCTGCAGGCACTGGCCGATGCATCGCCGGACCAGTCCGACCACCGAGCCGATGAGCCTTACCGCCGTGCACTGATCGGCTTGTATGCGCGGCTGGCGGCGACCGCCCGAACTCTTGGCGCGGCCCATGTGCTCCGGCAGGAAGTCGGCGGTGCCGCACCCTACGCGGATGCCGCCGAGTTCACCCGCGATCTGCAGGTGCTGGTCGATTCATTGCGCGCCAATCACGGTGCGGTGCTGATTAAGCCGAGGCTGGCGACCCTCAAGCGGGCGGCCGAAATCTTCGGTTTTCACCTCGCGACACTGGACATGCGCCAGAGCTCAGACGTGCATGAGCGCGTGCTGACCGAATTGTTCGCGCGCGCCATGGTGGAGCGCGATTACGGCGGCCTGCCCGAGCAGGCGAAGGTGGACCTGCTGTTATCCGAACTCGACAAGCCAAGGCTGCTTTATTCTCCTTACGTCCAGTATTCGGATGAAACGAACTCCGAACTCGGCGTGCTTCGCGCCGCCCGTGACATACGGGATCGCTATGGTGATCGCGCGATACGCAACTACATCATCTCCCACACCGAAACCGTTTCCGACCTGCTGGAAGTCCTGCTGCTGCAAAAGGAAACGGGCCTGCTGCGCATCGAATGGGACCATGTCGCCGGCTCGCCCGGGAATGCGACGCTGGACCTGATGGTCATCCCGCTGTTCGAGACCATTCCCGACCTGCGTTGCGCGGCGGATATCATGGAAGCGCTGCTCGCCCTGCCGCAGGCACGCCGCCTCGTCGCCGGCAAGGGCAATCTGCAGGAAGTCATGCTCGGCTATTCGGACTCCAACAAGGACGGTGGCTTCCTGACCTCGAACTGGGAACTCTATAAAGCGGAAACCCGCCTGGTGGACCTGTTCGACCGGGCCGGCGTCAAGCTGCGCCTGTTCCACGGACGCGGCGGCACAGTCGGCCGTGGCGGCGGCCCCAGCTACGATGCCATCCTCGCCCAACCGGCGGGGACGGTGAACGGCCAGATCCGCCTCACCGAGCAGGGCGAAATCATCGCATCGAAATTCTCCAATCCGGAGATCGGGCGCCGCAACCTCGAACTGCTGGTGGCCGCGACCCTGGAAGCAAGCCTGATGCCGCACGAAACCGGAAGCAAGCACGCGCGCCGGCTGGCGGAATTTGAACGCGCAATGGAGGAATTGTCCGACCGTGCCTACCGCGCCTATCGCAATCTCGTCTATGAAACGCCAGGCTTCGCCGACTACTTCTTTGCCGCCACGCCGATTGCGGAGATCGCCGAACTGAACATCGGCTCCCGTCCGGCCTCCCGCAAATCGACAAGGCGCATCGAAGACCTGCGCGCGATTCCATGGGGCTTCTCCTGGGGCCAGTGCCGCCTGCTGCTGCCGGGCTGGTATGGCTTCGGCAGCGCGGTATCGTCGTGGCTGGAGGAAGGTGGCGACGCGAAGGACAAGGTCAGGCGTTTGAGCACCCTGCGGGCGATGTTCAAGGAGTGGCCGTTCTTCGCCACCCTGCTGTCGAACATGGATATGGTCCTCTCTAAAACCGACCTGGCAGTGGCATCGCGCTACGCCGAACTGGTACCCGACCGCAGGCTGCGCAACAGCATCTTCAAACGCATCGTTGCCGAACACCAGCGCAGCGGCGACTGCCTTTCCCTCATTACCGGCGCCAAGGAGCGCCTGGAAGGGAATCCGCTTCTGGCGAGGTCGATCAAGAACCGTTTCGCCTATCTCGACCCGCTGAATCACCTCCAGGTGGAGCTGATCAAACGCCATCGGGCGACGACTGCCGATGGCCGGACGATGGATGAACGGGTACGGCGCGGCATTCACTTGTCGATCAACGGCATCGCCGCCGGCTTGCGCAATACCGGCTGACGCCGTTCATTTATCCATGCGCCCGAGCACTTTCATCCTCCTCCTGGCAGCCGCGCTGAGCAGCGTGGCCGCGGGCGCCGAACCGCCGCATCCCGGCGCCCGGCAAGTGGTCATTCACAGCCAGGGAAATGACGGGCCGGTGTCGCTTGCGAGCTGGTGGATAGGCGCCGGCAAGAACGGGCGGCTACCGGTCATCATCGCGCTGCACGGCTGCGGCGGACTGTACGGCACGGCCGGTAACAAACAAAAAGTATTTTCCGGCAGGCACGCAGCCATGGCAGATCTGCTGCAGGACGCCGGCTACCATGTCCTGTGGCTGGACAGCTTTAGCAGCCGCGGCAAGCAATCGATCTGCACCGAAAAATTCAGCCGGCGAGATATCTCCGTTGCCGACCGTCGTGCCGATGTGCACGCCGCACTACGGTGGGTTGCCGCACGTCCGGAGGTTGACGCGGCGCGCATCGCCCTGCTCGGGTGGTCCAATGGCGGATCAACTGTTTTGTCGTCGATCGACGCCGGACATACAGACGTATCGTCGAATACCGTCCGTCCTGCCGCCGCGGTTGCATTTTATCCGGGCTGTACGGCGTTCGCCAGGGATGCCGGATACCGCAACGCGACACCGCTGCTCATCCTGATGGGTGAAAAAGACGACTGGACACCACCGGACGCTTGTGTTGCCCTCGAGCGCAAGTTGGACGCGGCGTCAGCCGGGGCACCGGTGGCCTTGCGTCTTTACCCGGACAGTTTCCACAACTTCGATGCGCCGGGATTGCCGGTGCGCCGACGGCTGGACGTGCCAAACGGCGTCCGCCCAGGTGAAGGCGTTACCTCGGGAGGCAACCCGGCAGCTCGCGAGGACGCATACAGGGAGTTATTCGCTTTTCTGAAAAAGCATCTCGAACAGCCTTGAGGCGGGGCCTCCGGTGTCTGCATTCCGGGCGGCTATTTCACCAGCGCTTTTACGACCGGCCACTGACGGCGCGAGATAGGCAGGCGCTCATTCACGTCACGCAGGATGACCTGCCAGGGTTCCTGCGGTTTCTCGTGATTCTCTTCCGCATCCACCATCACCGATGCCCGTTCCACGCCGATAATTGCGCTGCGCGCCACGAGCGCATTGCGATGCACCCGCACGAACACCGTGCCCAGTTCTTCTTCAATGGACGTCAGCGATTCTTCGAGCAAATACTCGCAGGAGCGTGTGCGCAAGGTGACGTATTTCAATTCCGCTTTCAGATAGATCACGTCGCCGATCGGCACCAGGAGAACACGGCCCCGTTCCTGGACGGAGAAGTGCTGCCGCCCGGCCTTCACGCTCGCTGCGGCAATCGCGGCGCCCTGTCCCGTTCGCCCGCTTACGGCGTGGCGGATGGCGTCCGCCAGCCGCCCCGCGCGGACCGGCTTGAGCAGGTAGTCGAGCGCATGGACCTCGAACGCCTGCAAGGCATAGGCATCGTAAGCCGTCACGAACACCACTGCCGGCGCCGGTTGTGCCTGCTTCAGCAGATGTGCAGCCAGTTCGATGCCTGTCATGCCCGGCATCTGGACATCGAGCAGAACGAGGTCGGGCCGGCTTGCGGCTATGCCGTTCAGCGCCCCTTGCGCATGGCTCGCTTCGCCAACCAGCTCATGCGGGCATTCGCCGGCAATATCCGCCAGCAGGGTCTTGAGCCGGGATCGCGCCGGCGCTTCGTCGTCGACAATGAACAGGCGAGGAATCATGGCGTACTCGTCACATAAGGAAAACGCAGCCGCACCTCGAAGAAGCCACGTGCAATGGTGGTGGTCAATTGCGCCTCCACATCGTACAACAGTGCCAGACGCTCCCTGATGTTATCCAGCGCCATATGATTTCCGGCGTTGGCGCTGGCGGTTTCGTAATAAGGATTGACGATCACCACCTGGATGCGGTCGATCGCGCGGCTGATATGAATCTGGACCACCGCCGGGCGGCTGGACGGTTCGATACCGTAATGAACGGCATTTTCAAGCAAGGGCTGCAGCAGCAGCACCGGGACTTGCGCCTTGCGCAGTACATCCGTGTTGACGTTCTCGGTTTCCCACACGATCTGCAGGCGCTCTCCGAGGCGGATCTGTTCGATCGACAGATATTGCCGGCACAACCGCAACTCGTTCTCCATGCTGGTCATGCTGCGCGGATCACTCATCAGCACCCGGAACAGGTCTGCCAGATCTTCCAGTGTGTCCTCGGCCCGGCGCGGTTCGCTGCGTATCAGCGACAGCACCGCGTTGAGACTATTGAAAAGAAAATGCGGACGTATGCGGGCTTGCAAGGCCTGCAGGCGGGCTTCCAGCAGCGCCGGCGAGAATGCCCGGGTACGCAGTTCGAAGTAATGCTGGAGCAGTATTCCGAGAAGGCCGGCTGCGACCATGCCCTTGAGCGCGGTCAGGTTATTGAAGCTGCTCCACAGCCATTCCAGCGATGACATGAAATGCACGATGGCGCCGGTAATCGCGGCCGGCACCAGCGCGCACGCGGCCCGCTGCCCGGACGGCGGAATGGTACGGACAATGCGTCGCAGCCCGCAAAGAGCCAGCAGCGACGACAGGCAGGCCAATTCGATCAGCATCGACGATTCGACGAATTCCTGGAGTCCGACGCGCAACTCGCTGGTACGCAGCAGGACGCCGGCCAGCACCGCCCCGTTGGCGGCAATCAGCGCACGGAATACCACGCCGATATTGCAGCAATCGGGGATGACGATCTCGACCGGCGTGTGGACAGGGATGGTTGAAGTGGCCATAAGCAAATGCAAAGCGGGCGGAGGACGGGCATAACGTTGCATAAATTGCAGCATCGCAGCGTTCGCCCGGCTTTCCTCCCGCATGCCGTTTTTTCTGATTTCCGCTCTATGAGCTGTTTTATAATCGCGTATTCACCAGGACACCAACATGACAGCACAACTCTCCAAAAAAAGCGAGGCTTGGTCGGCACGCTTTTCCGAACCCGTCTCCGATTTGGTAAAACGCTACACCGCATCGGTGTTTTTCGACAAGCGACTGGCCGCGGCGGATATCGAAGGATCGCTCGCGCACGCCGAGATGCTCGCGCACCAGGGCATCATCAGCGCGCAGGATCATACCGACATACAGCGCGGCATGGCACAGATCAAGGCAGAGATCGACGGCGGCAAGTTTGAATGGCTGCTCGATCTCGAAGATGTACACCTGAACATCGAGAAGCGCCTGACCGAACTGGTCGGTGATGCCGGCAAGCGCCTGCACACCGGCCGATCCCGCAATGACCAGGTCGCCACCGACATCCGCCTTTACCTGCGATCGGCCATCGATGATATCGATGGTCTTCTGCGCGACCTGCGCGTTGCCCTGCTCGACCTCGCCGAACAGCACGCGGACACCATTCTCCCGGGCTTCACCCACATGCAGGTCGCGCAACCGATCACCTTCGGCCACCACATGCTGGCCTATGTTGAAATGTTCGGCCGTGATGCGGAGCGCATGGCGGATTGCCGCCGGCGGATCAACCGCCTGCCGCTCGGTGCGGCGGCGCTCGCCGGCACCACCTTCCCGATTGATCGCATGCGCGTCGCGAAGACATTGGGCTTCGAAGATGTATGCCACAACTCGCTGGACGCAGTGTCCGACCGGGATTTCGCCATTGAATTCTGTGCTGCGGCTGCGCTGGTCATGACGCATATCTCGCGCATGTCGGAAGAGCTGGTCATCTGGATGAGTCCACGGGTCGGCTTCATCGATATCGCCGACCGTTTCTGCACCGGGTCGTCGATCATGCCGCAGAAAAAAAATCCGGACGTGCCGGAACTGGCGCGCGGCAAGACCGGACGCGTCAACGGCCACCTGATCGGACTTCTCACCTTGATGAAAGGCCAGCCGCTGGCCTACAACAAGGACAATCAGGAGGACAAGGAGCCGCTATTCGACACTGTCGACACGCTGACCGATACGCTGCGCATTTTCGCCGACATGGCCCGTGGAATCTCCGTCAAGGCAGGTGCAATGCGCGATGCGGCTTTGCAGGGCTATGCAACCGCCACGGACCTCGCCGACTACCTGGTCAAGAAGGGATTGCCGTTCCGTGATGCGCACGAGGCGGTGGCGCATGCGGTGCGCGCCTGTGAACAGCGCGGCTGCGACCTTGCGGATCTTTCACTGGATGAGTTGAAATCCTTCTCCGCGCTCATCGAGCAGGACGTGTTTGCCGTGCTGACGCTGGAGGGTTCGGTCGCTGCGCGCAATCATGTCGGCGGCACAGCGCCGGAACAGGTGCTTGCCGCGATTGCAAGGTGGCGCACTCTGCTTGGCTGAGCGGCGACGTGCGATGACTTGCCGGCGCTTCGTGGTGCCGGCATCCAGCACATTGCGCGATACTGACACGCGGAGATAACGCGAAAGCAGGCGACTATGTAAAGCGCCTCCGTCGCCATCGCTGGATGACACAGGATTTCCGTCCGCGGCCGGAATCGCCTGGCGGCAACCTCGAGGCGTCAGATGAGATTCCCCGTCACTCCCTTCTTTGTTGCGCTGCGTAGTACTACGTAGTCCACATTCAGCAAAACTACTCGAAAAGCACATAAAAATCGGCGCCTTTTGCAGCGCAACATTAAAAGAACCTGCGGTATGTTTCGGAAGTGTTCGCCTACACCTTGAACTGACTTATACTGCGCCGAACTCGAATTTACATGGCACATCGACAAGCCGTCACGATGCTCTTGCCGTACAGGATTTTTCAAAACATCGGAGACACCACATCATGTTTTTCAGACCCTCCCGCGTCACGGTCCAAGT
>NZ_DASZBA010000144.1:0-30110 GCF_035944575.1 Noviherbaspirillum sp. | reverse complement strand
AATACGATACAGACAATGGGAATGATGAAACCGGCAGCCACAGCAGCAATCAGCTGCTTTGGAGTCTTGATTAGTGTTCCATGGTCGTTATGTGCGTCGCTCATTATTCCCTCAATACAAATTTCGAAACCGGCAGCGGTGCGCGCACGAGAGCAAGACTCATCGATACTGCGGCGCAATACTCGCAAAACCCTTGATTATAGACGCAAAATAGTCGATTAGGAACGTACGTTCTATATATTGCATGGACGGCACAGCCGAAAAAAGGTATCCTTCATGCCTTCCCAAGTTTCTCTACGCGGCTGTAGCTCAGTGGATAGAGTATTGGCCTCCGAAGCCAAGGGTCGCTGGTTCGATTCCAGCCAGCCGCGCCATTTAAATCAAGAACTTAGCATTCTTGTCCTTAGATCTAAGAGCTTTAGGGTTACACCCGGGTTACTTAAGTATTTTTATTTTGAAGCCCTTGAGCCCGAGCTTTAGATGCCGATATTTGTCATATGATGGCGGTCTAAACAAGATTAGACTTGTAGATGCTTTGATATGTGAAATTTAGAAAATAGCTGCACATGCTATGATTCTTGATAAACATTGCACTGTTGCAACTATTACATGGTCAATTTAGAAGGTTTTCATGGGACAAGTGCGGCTGCTGGAAAGTCGATCTTAGCTTCTCAATTTAAGATTAGTTGTAAGGAAGATGAATGGCTTGGCTTTGGAGTTTATTTTTTTGTCCAAGGGATTTCTGACCCACAAATAAATGCAGCCGATTGGGCCAAAGCCCAAGCGTATGATCTAACTTCTCGGTCTTACAAATACGAAGAATATTGCGTGTTGAAATGTTCAATCACTCTTGACGAAGGAAGAATGATTGATTTAACGGATATGGATGGATTAGTCCGTTTCAACATGCTGAAGAAGATATATTTTGATAAGATTTTTAAAGACTTTGAATTGAGTACACCGCCTAAGGAACATAACTGCAAATTGTTCAACGCGATGATCTCCCAGATCAAAGGGCAGAGCGTAAAGCATAATTTGTATATTAAAAATACACGTGAAAGACGAATGAAACTTCAGCTAAACGTGCCGAATACCACTGTTTTATGCGTACACGAAGTGGGATGTTGTGGTGCGACTCAGATTGCTGAGAAAGGAGCAGTGAAATGAATGCCGAATTTTTTGAGCGGGCACTTAAGATCCTACAGGACTTGACAACAGAAGATATAGAAAAACATCTGACAGAGTGCGGTATTGAATTCAATCGCCGTATAACTAGCTATTCAGAGGATGAAGTTGATTTTGTCGGTACCGTAGATCAACAAGATGCAGTAGAAGTTAATTTTGATTCTTGTATCAGCCAAGACGATATATTCGAAGCCGCTGCAAATGATGAGTTGTACGCTTTGGCAGCATGATCATGGCATCGCTTAAGATCAAGCCAATAAAATTTTATTTAAAGCGTCTACTGGTTTCATCTGCAGACGAAGTAGAACTTAAAAAGAAGCTAGCACTAGAAGTTAGTGTGCTCAAAGTCGACAGGAATACGATATCCATCGTTTTAAATCTGAAGCTTAGACTTGAGGAAGAAAACTTTGGAATGACGGTGACATATGCCGTCGATTTTCATGTTTCGGATGCAGAGGACGCGAATTTTGTTGTTTCAGATGAAACGCTTGATTCCCAATTTATGAAAGTAAATGCGCCTGCCATTGCATATCCCTATTTACGAGCTTTTGTTAGTACGGTGTGTATAAACGCTGGGTTCAAACCTTCTATTTTGCCAGCAGTGAATTTTCAAGCGATGTACAACATGCAAAAGCAAGCTCGGGAAAATAGTGGAGATTCAGTCGGTGACCAAGAAAATGGCCCTATAAAAATAGAGTAGGCTATTCGTATGTTGCCAAGGCGACACAGCAAATAATCCATCACAGAACATACTTCGAATCATTATTTGATAGCGGCTTAACCTTTTAGGATTCCAAAGGAAAATCGTCAGAGTATGCAAAACTCTTGCATGCTACTTTGAGCCAATCCCACTTAGTCGCCAAGGCGTATATTTCTTCTTGGAACTTTTGTTGGTCCATGAATACTATTTGAGCCAAATGATCATCGAAGTTCCAGAATACTTGGGCTAATTCCGCCTTCTCTAAGCCAAAGAGCGCCTGCGGCGCTGTTCAGTGACTGTCCAGGCGGCATAGCTAGGGGTTTAGCATGAATTGGATTCATGCATTTCTTAGTTATTGTTACGTGCAAACCAATGTAGTATTCGACTCTCAAATTCTTCTTTTGCAACAGCTTTACCGCCAGTTAAACCTTCTACTGCTTCCTCTAATGTCGTGAAGCGTATATTCTTCGTCCGGTACATCTCCATCCTTGGTTCGTTTGGGACCGGTCTGAAGTCCATAACGAACCATGCGATGTCAGAGTTAGAAGCGTGTTTAACTTCTTCCATTGTGCCAATTGATTGATAGAACGAGCGATCAACTACTACCGCCATTTTCTTTCCCCATCGCCGTAAGGTTGGCACTTTTATTTGGAGCTGCGGCATAAGGCGTTTTGGTCCGCTGCTACGATAGTCAGGACGCCTTACCTTGGTAGGCCAAATTAATCCTGTGCCGCCATTTTCCAAATTTCTTTCGATGGCTGTGAAGTCTGACCCCATCTCCGGGCCAGAAAAATACACTGCTTGAACTTCAAGTGCTGCCCAAGGCAATGGATAGTTTAAGGGTTTAGTGCGATCAACCAAGATCAAGTCGATTCGGCCAACATCTTCTCCTTTTCCGAGAGAAGTATCTTCAGAACTTTCTTCCTCTAACTCATCTTGGTTGGAGAAAATTTTTCGCTCCGATTCCAAAAATCCGACTTCACGCGCAAGACTGGGCTGACTTTGGTTCAACAGCGCTTCCCCTGCCCAGCTAAACGCATCCCCTTTCTCATGGAAACGGTTAGGACAAGTTGCGCGGATTCCACCTAGAGGGTCTTTTGTATCGGCAAACGGCTGAATACTTCCGTCGTCTTTTCGTTGATATAAGCGTAGGGAACACACTCCACCTTTTTTCGTACAAGGAAAAGTTTCGACCTCAGTAGATTTGAACGGGCAAGGTAGATTGCCTTCACGTTCACGAAGCTGAAGGCCTAACAAGCGATTTAGACGATTTATATCGTTACCCCGAAGAGGGGTGCCGGAGCTAAGCCAGTCTTCTAGTTTTGTTAATCTTTTTTGTTCAGATTTCTTAAGTTTGGTAGGATCTATTGATCGAAGCACTTCAAGTTCTGCTTCTTCTTCATTAGTTAAAACTTTTCCAGACGTATGCAAAGCTTGTAACTTCTTAAGCGCTCTACGATCATCACTTTTCATTTTACTACCAGGCAATGGCCTGAAGGTCACAAAGCGTTTCCGCTCCTCAGGTGTGATGTCATAGAAAGAATAGCCGTACCACTCCCCAATGCCAAATCGTGAGTTGCTCGATATTCTTTCGAAAAAATCATCATCGTTAGGAGATTGATGTGGGATAGAGGTCGGGGATAGGCTGTCCATCCGCCAATCTTACTAGAATTCAATTTCTATTTGGTACTAAGATTGTTCGCAGTCGTTAACCCCTCTCAACCTCTCGCTCAACTGCTTCGCTTTCCTTTGAAGGTCCGCTTGAATTTCACACTCCCAAACAGTAAAGACTTTCCATCCTAGGCTTTCCAATAAGCGTCGATTTTCCTCATCTCGAATTACGTTTTTTTCAAGTTTCGGATACCAATAGTGCTCTCTTGACAAAGGTTTGTGTCCATCTTTGCAATTGCTGTGCTGATGCCAAAAACATCCATGGACAAAAATTACAGTTTTGTGCTTGGGAAGCACTATATCGGGTCTGCCAGGTAGGTCTTTCCGGTGCACGAGAAAGCGGAAGCCAAGCCGGTGCAGTGCGGAACGTAAGGCCAACTCCGGTTTAGTATCTTTTGACCGGATTTTTGCCATTACTGCGCTTCGCTGCTCTTGTGTAATACGATCTGCCATAAAGGATTTGGCAGAACTCCGTACTGGGAGTTTCAGGTTAACCTCAACAGAGCTTTGAGAGGGGTTAATCAGAAAGTGGCAAAGCAACTTGAGATTGAACGTCAGTAGCAATGATCTGTTCACCACGTTCATATAACCTAAGCGTATCTTGAATTTGGTATCCAATAGCTCGAGCGAAAAGTGGAGGTACAGCATTCCCGACTTGTTCATACTGCTCAGAAAGTGAGCCGGCAAAAGTTACCCTATCTGGAAATGATTGAAGACGGGCTGCTTCTCGAACGCTTAGTACCCGATCTTGGTTAGGATGAATGTATGCCCCCCAATGAGGGTCACACTTAGTTAAGATAGTGCTTGCAATTCCATTAGGATCCAGCCGACCATAGCGTTTTGTATGGTCGGAGCGCCTCGCTCGCTTCATCCCCTCCGGCAGCAATTCGTGAGGGATGTCGCGCCATGAACCTCCAGGTGGTATGTACGGCAGGCGTTTTGTATTTGCAGAGCCCAAACCAGCGCACTGATGATTTGTTAACGCGTTCGAATCTAAACGAAGAAATTTTTGATACAGAGTATTAGGTTCGGAGCCATAAGCCATGGTCGGATCACCGCCACCATTCGGTATAACTGGCAGGTCACTTATCGCATCCCAAACTGTGGTCGCAGCATTTGAAGCGCACGAGATTATGTGCTCATGCGAGTAGATCAGACTCCTTCCCGCAAACTTTGCAGTGAAATTGGGTCTTCCCTTTATATTATGGGTAGGTGCAGGATATAAGCTGTCCGGATCAAAAGGAAGGCGGGTAGCTAAAAAGATGGTCCTCCATCTCATTTGGGGAACCCCATAATGAGGTGCATAAAGAATGCGGACACTTGCCTTGTAACCCAAACACTCAAGGCTATCCAAAATGGCTCTGATCGTGCCGCCATTCGAAAAAGAAACCATGCCCGGCACGTTTTCAATCAGCACTACTTTAGGCCGGAACTCGTTTACAAAATCCAAATAGTTCAGAAAAAGGTGGTTTCTGTCATCTGATGTGGACCTAGATGGAGCATTAATACTAAAGCCTTGGCAAGGCGGGCCGCCTGCTACAAGATCCAATTGTCCGACTTCTAACCCCAGCGATTCCCTGACGTTACGAATATTGTTTGGCGCAAGTGATCGAATATCATCTACATACACGTTTGTCTGTGGATGGTTCTGTGCTAGGGAGGTCGCATAGACTGGAACTATCTCGTTTGCAAAAAGCACATTGAATCCTGCCAACTCAAGGCCTGTACTCAAGCCTCCAGCACCAGCAAACAAATCAATACAAGTTCTTGGCAAATTACCCAGACTGTGGGGCAGGACATTGTTACTCATTTAATCTCTTAATAGGCGCTGCTAGGAACACAAAAGAAGCATTCGAATAGTTTACACGAAGCCACGATGACGGTTTCTTTAGATTTGAACCATGCAGCAACGCTGTATCGTTCTTTCAGGCATAAAGCCGTCGCTTGACAACATTAAAGAAAAGCACCTTTATATGAATTGCGAACGGGAATGAAATTTTAAATACGCCTATTTATTGAAAGACAGCTTTCCCATGCGCAGCAACACGGCGTTATGGTACGTGTGTTCTCGTCAGCCCGACACTCAATTGACGCCATCTGGTCCAAGAGGGACCCTGAGCGATTTAAGGTTAAGTAAGAGCAACCATCGATTCAAAAGCGTCGGGAATAAATCGGTCCGGGCGGTATCGTACGTACAATTGCCGATTTTATGGTTTCGCAAGAAAAGATGATGAAATTCTGCCTACCATTCCCCGGCAAGCCAGTACCTATTCAGCTTTCCGGCCTTATGATGCTTCATCCTTTTGTCCTTCACAAACTGATCGGTGTAAATCTACGATCGTTTATGTCAAATAATGGGCATGAAGGCCTCTATAAGCGGCTAGAGCAGGTTTTGTTAAGTCGGCGGGAGCCCACACGTGAACTCCTCGACGAACTCCTTTATTTCCTCTTAAGCCAAGGAATAACTGATGAAACCATCAACATCGTTTTTAACGACTCTCCCGTTCTGCCATGGCGGCTTGCCATGCTTGGTAGCGGATGGGACATCGAAGCGCGCTCAAATGCTTTTCTTTTGCACGTGGAAAAACAGTGTCTTGAGGCTCAACGATTAATAGTGGAAAAACGGTTTAAAGATGCAGCTATTTACATGGCATCTGACCCGCTATTGGCTCAAATAGTCTGGCCGCAGGCCTTAGAGTTACTTGCTAGCGCTAAGGACATCGTATCGATACAGCCACTGCAAGCCTCACTAATGCTTGAAACACAGCTTGGACATATTGCTGCATGGGATCTCGACTTCTGTCGCATGAACCCCAACTGCCGATCAACTTCGGTACGGACAGTACTTCCTTCGTCAGTTCACAAAGGGAAAAATCCTTATGCACTGTACTTCACTTGGCTGCGTAACGAGATCGGAGCCAAGACCATTGATTCATTTCTCGATCATAAAGCTTTCCTAGAAAATGATTTGATCATAGGACGGACAACAGCAGGAGAGTGGAACCGTGGAAGCCGATATCCTCACCCAAGTATTCTCAAAAAAATAACTGGAGCAATATTTGCAGAAGAAAATCAACCAGGTGCATGGCACCTCTATTGGGGGGCGCGTTACCTTAATTTACTCGGGTACATGGCAGAGCGCTGCACTGAACTGGCGGCATTGTATATGGGCAGCGAACAGGAAAGGAAGCTGGCACCGTGGCCGATGCTTCCTTTCAGGTACAGCAATTTTGAGGAGTGGTGCCAAAACCGTTACCAATTTTGGTACGACTTTCACAACAAAACGGTGAACTAGTTAATAAAACGGGCAAGTGTTACCGCTTCGGTGCGGGAACAGCATTGCCCCGGTTTGTTCCTGATGGCGTATTAGGCTTACGGCTCGGCCAATTGCCGCCAAAAAAACCGTTAGGCGTACGCCCCCGTCCTGGAGAGCCAGGACCTTTCGTGGGGCTGCCAACAGATCCACCTTTGCCACTATTTGCCGATTTACTCATTTAAAGCCTCCTATAGAGAACCCGAAGATTCGGTATTACAGTTTGCAATGCGAGTTTAAAAAACTATATACCGGGGTTTGGAGCGAAATGGTTCGACGCTGTAGAAAGGAAGTATGCCGAGAGCCGACCTACTTCCTCCAATGCAGAGATAAGGGAGTGTAAAAATTTTGGCTCGTCCAAAATACTTGCTTTTCAGAACGCCACCATGCGCAACGTGCCAAAACGAGTCCATTCAGACAAAGAAAGAGTGAATCGAGAACAAACAAGGAAAATTTCTTTACTCAAATACCTTGACCAGCTTTGCGAGTTCCCTGCGAATTTTCGCTGCTTTCCGTCGCAGCTCCAAGGCTCTCGCCGAATATTGACCGTGCTTGAGCGCATTGCGGTTGCCTTTAGGTGCGCCGGGACTGTTCCCACCATGCATCCTGCATCTGCGCTTTCCCTGTACTGCTGGCCCCATGCATGGTGCACCCGAGCGGGTTTTTGCTCCGCAGCGAGCAGCGGCGTGCAGTTGCATGGGGTTGTTCCTCCGCGTCATTCCTTCACCCCGCCTCGAGGGCGAGCAGGCCCCTGGGGTTGCACGCTGCCGGTCACCACCGTCTGCCCGCCATTGACCGTCACATGCTGCACCGTGACCGTCTGATTACCGCCATTCTTCACTCGATGCAGGGTAAGCAGGCCCTGCTGGTACACGGCCATCAATCTGCTTCCGGCATTGAGAAGACGTGCCAAGTCAGCAGCATCCCGTTGGCGCATCGCCTCGTCAATGACTTTAAAGGCGGTCGTATGTGCCAGCGCCATCTGGTGTGCCAGCATTTTCTCCAGGCTGTTGTCACAGTTGGCTGACTCTGCTGCGTCAAGGCCCAGTGCCAACACCTCGCTTTGTCCCTGCATCAGTAGATCGGTACGTTCAATGCTGGCCTGAATCGCTGCTGTATCCGGACTGGCCAGTGTATTGCGTATGGCCCACCCTCCTTGATTGTCTGGACGTTGCATTTCAGTTGGCGTGCATTCCCCACTGATCACAACTGGAGGAGCACGGCAGTCCAATGCCTGCTCTGCCGCCTCATTGTAAGATGTTGCTGCGATATGGAATTCAGCAGCACGCTCCGGCTGTCCGGAAAAATCGAGAGTGGATGCAAGTTTCATGTCCTGAAGCGACTCACGTTCCAATTCGATTGCCTGTCTTAATTTGTTCATCCTTGCTTACCTCAACTTTTAAGTCGGTCAGTTGCAGAGTAAGGCTCTCTACCCGGCCACTGACCTCTATCACAATTGCTCGATAACACCTTGGTGCATTCAGTGATTAAAACGGTATGTCATCATCGTCTTCGGAGTCGGTCGTGTGACTACTACTGAAATTCTCAGTAACCCGAGGGCTTTCAGCTTGATCGATATACTCAGATGCAATGACGTTCAGTCTCTGCAGGGAGGGGAGAAGCATTTTTAAAGCACGTCGCGCAACTAAAATATCTTCTTCGATTTGCAATATGGCAGCGTGATCTGCTCGGGCAGCCCAGGAACAATTTATGTTGGGTCGGATATCAGAATAGTACTGATCACAACTGTAGACCTCGTTGTCGACCTTCTTCATGAACTTATCCACAGTTCTTAAAATCTTCTCAATTTGATCTGCACGACGCTTAATGGGACGGAGGTCGATTTCTTTGACGATTACTTCTTTCATGATGAACTCCTGTTCAAGTCAATAAGTGAGAATTTGTTGTCGCAAAAAGGAAAGACGCTGGTTGCTGCGGAAACGATTTATATGTATTCGGCGACTTTGTCTTTTAAGTCGAATCAATCGATGAAACCGATATAACCGATTCAACGCGCCAGCTTTCGGCGTTCTGGTTAATGGGGGCGCGAACCAGTTTCAAGTCGTGAACGATCCGTCCCGCGTGGCGCTTGATCCAGCGTCCTAGCCGGCGGGAATTGATGCCATCCCGCTCGCCCGCAATTTCCTCCAGCAGATCGCGCAGGTCATCGGTCTCTGGACTTGCCATCAGGACCTTGCGTTTGAGGTCCCGGACCATAATTGGGTGCTTGCCGAATAGTTTGACCAACACCAGCAGCAGCCGGCCCAGTGTTTCCCGATCAGGATCGATGTCCATCCCCTCGAATACCGATGTGGCCGGATCAGGAAGCCCCAGCCAGATGAGTGGCTTGCGGCACCAGTCGGTCCATTGATTGAAACTGGCGATTGTCTTGCAGTTGGTTTGTGCACTTTTGTTTGCAATATATGCACGCATGATGGTCAGCGCCGCACTGACGTATCGTCCACGGTTGTTCCGTACTTCACCGACCAAATCTGGTCGGCTGAATGTACGCGTTGCTGGCGTTTCGCATCTCGGGTCCAGGTTGATGGTGACGCAGCGCCGGGTCATGTCGGCCACGGGACCAACATTGTTTCCTGATGACAGAAGCAGTACCTGCGTATTGACCGTCGCCGTCTTGGAAAGCCCCAGAATGCGTCCCGTCATCCGGCCACTGGTCAGTGCGGTGCACAAGCTCTTGTGTGCCAGCAGATCGCAGTTAAGATTGTCGAACTCGATCACGGCAGGTGCCTGCAGCAGTTCTGCCAGCAAAAGTTTGCGGCATTCCTCGTCTTCGACTGGAAATGTTGTCGGCGTACCAGCCTGGGCAGTGGCGAATGCCGTGATCAGCTCGCACAGATACGATTTTCCGGCACTGATTTGCGGTGCACGCACATGAAACATTGGTGCGGTCGGCAAATTCGAGCGGATGGTGGCTGTCAATATTGCACACAGGGCTGCGCTGCGATCTGATTCTTGTGCGAATGAGAATTCGCTCAGCAGCTCGGCGATGACGGTAAAAGACCCCAGCGCTTGCTCACGGGTTGGAATATCCGGAATCGCAAAGTCCTGTGCGGAGAAGGCGCCGTACATGCCAGTCTGAGCGTCGTAACCGGGATGGCAGCACAGGGAGCCGTCCAGTCGCAGGTACGGCTGGCGAGCCAGGCCGTTCAATGCCGGCAGATGCGGATAGCAGCTGCCATCGAAGAGGACATTGGTATGTTTCGCAGGGGGATCACAAGGAATCCAACCGCCAGAATTCCCGTTGACCCGCTCCCATACGGCTGCTTTGGATAGCGCCCGCAGCAGTGCCGGTTGACTAATCGTCTGTACGCAGGTTTCTTTTGTGCCAGGATCGGTGACGACCGTGACAATCATCCCGCCACGCTGGAAGTACTGACCGGTAAGGGTCAAGCTGCGTTCGGCAGCATCCACGATCTGGTCCAGCTCTCCCGGGATGATGCGAATGATCGGCTTCATTCGCGCAGCCGACATGGGTACACCGAGGAAGTCGAGCAGGGCACGGATACGGATTTTGTCTCCGTGGGAATGCAGGCATTTGAAGCCGCCGAGAGGCGTGGCGTCGCTCGGTTCGAAATATGCAGCACCACCATCGATGCCACCGGAATGTTCAGCTGCCCATGGACAGGTGATGTCATGCTTGCCTTCCGCCAGTAAGGACTTGTACAGTCCTTTCGCGCGTAGAGCGGCAATGACAGGATTGTCGCTCGGTAGAGTGAACAGGGCTTCGGCTGCTGAGCTATCACCGCAAGCATTCTTTGCCTTGGCAGCCTTTCCTTTCTTTCCAGCAGATTGCATGTCGAGGCGCATGCCGTTGATGATTTGCTCAACCGTATAGCGCCGGTCAGGCGCCCATTCCGCGAGACGACAGGGAAAGGGCGGATCATACTTGCCGTTGATCCCGACCGGCAGGCGCGCGAGGCGGCTTTGCGGCCCATTTGCACCGGGATCGCACAGATCCGCAGCAATAACTGCGTTCATCAAATGGTCTGCCAAACTGCCGTCTGTCAGGGGTTCGGCAAGAATGTAGCCAAGCTGATAATTGCCTGATGATGTCTCGATCGCCCACGAAGGGGACAGCGAAACGCGTCCCGCATCGACTTTGCTGCCTACATCGTCCAGCATGATGGCGTGAAGGGCGGCGAAATCCTTTTTACGGCGCCGATGTTTGCCGTCTTCGCTCTGATGAAACGTCGCCAGTGCGAAGTAGTTATTATCTTGCGAAGACAACACTCGGCCAGGTTGCAGACGTGTCGCCTGCCATGCTCTTGCTTCCGCATTTTTAGGATTCCCACTGAACGAAACGATCATCGGCAGAGGATCTGGGTTATTGCCGATAATCTTCTGCAGGAACACTTCATTTCGCACAGAATCGGTTTTATCGGTTTTATCGATTCTTGCCACGGCATCTGTCTCCGATTGCGTCGAATTCGGAAACATCTCCTCCATTTCTGCATGGCCCGTTATTATTACGGAGTCGAGTGCTGTTGAGCCTTGCCGAAGCAGCAGAGGCGCAATGAGGTCATTTTCCGATCTCAGCGGGGTGATCAAAGGTGACGGGCTTTCCACTACTGCACGAAATGCATAATGGTCACCTTCAGCAGGTGCGTCGATGAGGCTAATGGGCTCATGCATCGCGTGAGGCCTCCACAGTCCGCGCAGCCAGGAAGGCATCGAGGTCACTCTTGCGGTATTGAACCAGACGCCCAACCTTGATGTACGAAAGTGAATAGCGCTTAGTGCAGCGCCAGATGGCAAGGGTTTCTTCTGCTACGCCCAGGTACGAGGCGGCCTGAGCCGGGATCATTCTTTCTGGATAACCGGTTGCAGGAAGAGCCGCGGCCTCTCCATTGTTAGAAGAAACAGCCATGGTGCCATCCATGCCCGTCAATGAAGTACTTGCCAGGGATGCGTTGGGCCCTCTTTGAATTGGGTCTTTCATTAGAATTGCTCCTGTTTTTTGAATCCGTACGCAGGATGCTCGGGATCAGTGGAGACAATTCTAGGTATTCGTTGATGCGGAATACAGCACACTTTTTAACCGAAAAGTGTGCCTTTCCCAGCTCACTTCTTATTCTGATCATGCAGTATCGGACGACCATATCGCCTCACTTGCGGGCCAGACGATCGAACGAAAAAAACAGCGTGCTTATTGGGATTGCCTCGAGGAAGCTTTTTTAATTCATTGGCATGCTTTTTATAGATGCCTTGCACCACTCTTCTTTCGAGTCCAAGATCTTTGGCGATTAGGTCGAATACGTCAGCGCTAAAACTTCCGTCTTCGAAACGATCCTCTAAGCGATGTTGATGGAGACGAGAAAGTACTCGTTCTTCATTTTCTTCCAGACGCTCGCGTTTTTCACGGGTGGCTTTGTGTTCAGGCGCCCAGCCAAAGGCTTTGTTGAGATCAGTGACGTGTCCATTCCTCAAGTCTGCCTCCATCTGAAGCATTGCGTCCGCGGCCCAGTCGGGAAGGCGGGCTTGCGATCTTGCGGCCAGGAAGCAAGCATGCAGAAGGGCAGCCTTATTCCCCGATCTATAGGCGATCTCAAACTTATCAAATAGTCTCAGGATCAATTCGTCACTGAGCATTGCCTCTTGTGCATGTGTGGAGTAGTTTGACATGTGACTTTTGAATTTGAGATGGTCATTCGTGATGAATTAATGGGTGGACCACTAACGATGAATCAAGAAGTACGCTTCAATAGGTTGATTATCGGGCTCGTTCCGTCCGTCTTAGCGGCACCGAGCATGGCGGCGGTGGCCCGTTCCACAGATTCACGTACAGGATCGGTGCTCAACCGAGCATAAATCATCGTCGCGGCAGTAGACTTGTGTCCTAGCGACTTTCCGATGATGGCGAGTGATGCTCCCGTAATGGCCTGCCAGCTTCCCAATGTTCGGCGCAGGTCATGGATGCGTAGGTCGGCAATGCCGGCCTGATCCAGTATTGATTGAACCCCCTTCTTGGGAGATTGCAGATGGCCAGACATACCACTGCCGGGAAAGACCCATTCTCCTTCATTGACACGGCGCTCGTGCAGGATGGTCATCGCCTGTTCAGGTAATTGAACGATGACCGGTTCGTTATTTTTTGTATCCGGAATGCGCCATTCTCGCCGATCAAAGTTGATTTGGTCCCAGCGCATGGCAAGGACGTTGGACTTGCGAGCGCCCGTCAGAATGGACAACAAAATGTAATCCCGAATAATGTGATTGTCGGTCGTGGCAAGTACCTGGAACAGTTTGGGAAGTTCGTCCTTCTGTAGGAAGCGGTCGCGTGAACGAATTTTTAGAACCGAAACGTTCTCAGCCGGATTGCTTCCACAGTACTCGCCCCACTCGATCATCTTGTTATATATCACGTGCAGTAGTTTTAGGGCATGGTTGGCTGCAGCCTTCCCTGCCTCCTGGGCCAGTGACGCCCGGAGATGGACGACATGGGTCGGCTTGATAGCCGAAAGCTTCTTGTTCTGCCAGTTGACCGATCCAGGGCTCTTTACCCGCGCGCGTCCATGCTTTTTGACTGGAAGGTCCGGCAAAGCCCCAAGATAGCGTTCGAAATTGCCACGCATGGCATCAGCTGTCTTGAGCCCCTCGGGACGGGCATGGCGGTCAAGATAGCGCTCGAATGCCTGGCCCAGCGTGGGCTCTTTCCGTTGATCACGAAGCTGTGATGCAGGGCTCTCGCCGGAAGCTATCGCATTCTTGATCTGACTTGCGCGAATACGTGCTTGTTCGACAGTCACGTCCGGGAATGTGCCAACAGTTACCCGCTCAGGAGCTCCATTCTTGCTTCGTCGAAACACGCAAAATGTCTTTCTGCCGGACGGACTGAGCCGGAGTTGCAAGCCTGGTTCTTTGGTATCGTGGTAGGTAATGCGGGAACCATCAGCAGGACGTTCAAGCTGCTCCAGCTCCCTCTTGCTGAACTTTATACGAATGGGTTGTTTTCTGGCCATTTGGACCTTCCGGGTTACATCGGGGTTACAAAATAGAGCAAATTTTAGAAACCCGGGTTGGAGCCGATAAAAGTCGTTTTGTTCCTAAGCTATTGATTTTTAATGAATAGTTAGATTGGGTAAATGTCGGAAATGTTGGGAAAAGGATGGATTTTCTGACTCCGAAGCCAAGGGTCGCTGGTTCGATTCCAGCCAGCCGCGCCAGTTTTAAATACTGTACATTGCTCATGACTGAAGCATTGTTCAGTCACCAACTCATTCTTTTTCTCGCTCTTATCAGAGCATCTCCCGAATCTCCTTCGGAAGTTCCTTCCACTAATGTGTCTCAACGTCGCGTTCTGTCGCGTCGCCAATACGCATCCTGCAGATAAAAATGCGTACACATGGATGATTGAATGCAAAGCATGCGAATCGTGGCGCAATGAAAATCTTGTGTGATAGCGTCTAAACAAATGCATCAATTGTGAAACAATCTATTGATCCGGCAAGTTGCTCGATGTTGTCGCTTCGTATATGCTTGTAGATACAGGTTTTTTGGTTGCAACAGATAGCCGGCAGCAGTCTGATTCGAGACAGCCGGTTCGTCCGACCGTGAAGGCCTGACAATAAAAAAGCAACCATACAATCGAGACATACCATCCGTAACGCTCCACCTTTCTTCCAAAACAGTCACGGCGTGTTGTGCGTTCCGCATCGCACGGCGATACATTGAAAATGAGGATTTCATGAAACATACCAAATTGCTTGCTCTGCTTTTGTCCGCCGCTTTCGTGGCTGGTTGCGCAGGAATGAACCAAGGTTCCTCTTCCGAATCCGGCCAACGGTCGACTGGGCAAGTTGTCGATGACGCCGCTATCACGGCAAAGGTAAAGACAGCCCTGTTGGCTGACCCTGAGATCAGCGGCCTGGGCATCAATGTCGACACGAGCCAGGGAGCCGTCCGCCTGAAAGGCGAAGTCAAATCGGTTGCACATTTCCAGAAGGCCGGTTCGATTGCCGAAGGCGTGGCTGGTGTACGCTCGGTCGACAATCAAATCATTGTGTGCATGACCTGCAAATAATTGGTGTGTGATCCGGCGGTTGGTTGCGCCGGAAAGGAAAAAGCCCGCGATGCGGGCTTTTTTCATGCATGATGCCGGCTGACTTCAGGCGGTAGCAAGTGCCGCACGCTTCAGCGCCTTGGCGGCTTCCTGCTTGGCGCGTGTATGAGACGGCGGCAGGCGGCGCAAAGTCTTGAGTGCCGGAATGTCGTTCAGAACGATTGCGCGCTGGTCGACGCAGATCAATCCGATCGCGTTGAATGCCGACAAGGTGCGGCTGACCGTTTCCAGTGTCAGGCCGAGATAGTTGCCGATTTCCTGGCGCGTCATCCGCAGGTTGAACTGCTTGCCGGAGTATCCCATTTCGGTGAAGCGGTCCGACAGGTAGACGAGGAACCGGGCAACGCGTGCTTCGGCGCTGAGGGAGCCGAGCGTGCCGACCATGGCCTGTTCGCGCACCAGTTCACGGCTCATTACGCCATAAATCGCAGCCTCCAGTTCGGAGTGAGTGCGGCCCAGCGCGGCGAAGGTCTTGAATGGTACGAGGATGACTTCGCAATTCGACAGTGCAACCGTTTCCGTCGAATACTGCTTGCTGTGGATGCCGTCGATGCCAAACATGTCGCCCTTCATCGGGAAGCCGAGCACCTGTTCGTTGCCGGATTCATCGATCATCACCGATTTCAGGAAGCCGGAGTAGACAATGTAGAGCATGTCGAAAGGCTGGCCGATGGTATGGACGCGCTGGCCCGCCTTGAACTGCATGTGCTGGAACTGGAATTCATCGCCGCCCAGCGCCGAGGTGAGCTGAACGCGCAGCAGGTCACATACTTCCTTCAGGCTCGACCATAACTTGCCGTTGCGCTGCCATCCGGCGGCGCCGGGTGCGGTAGCGTTATTGGAGAGAGTAGAAGCGGTACGTTCCAACGTGTGCGATGTCAGCATAGTGTTCCCTGTATATATATTTAAGAGTTACCGTCAGAATTTTTATCGGTCTATTTTTTGCCGCGATGTGTTTTTCCGGCAATCGATGGGATGCATTATGTCGATTCATCAACTTGATGAACATCAGCGTTAGGATGAAAAAAACTATGGGAAATAGTTGGCTTCCTGTCAGCATTTTCCTACACGGACTTTTTCCAAATGACTTGCCATGCTGATATCGGTTGTGCCGTTTAACGACATTGGCAGCCTTGCATCGCAGCAAATCATTTCTTATTGGCAGCATTAAATGCAAAATGCTCTTGCGTATTAAGCAGTACGCAAGGGCAAATCCGTTGAAAGGCGGAGACGCAAAACTTCCAGGCTTCACGTGTACAACGCACGCAAGCCAGCGGGGTCGCCGAGGCTGGTTTCAGGCGCAGCACTGCCCTTTTTCCGATATGAAACTGGAGAAAGGCAACACATGTCCTCCTTCCCATTTTTCCAGCGCAGCCTGATTGCCGTTGCATTGTCCGCGGCGTTTTCGCTGCCGACTGGCGCCGAAGGCCTGCCCACGCAATCCGGTGTGGTGCTCGATGCGGCGCAGACCTATTTCCCGCCCATTGGCGCGATCGATACGGAACGCTCGAACTCGCTGGGTGCGTTGCGCCAGATCCGCGCCGACTATGCGTATGCCCGCGCGATCAGCGGTCAAGGCGTGACGATTGCTGTGCTTGATACCGGACTGAACGGACGGCATCGTGAGTTTTCCGAGCCGGCGAAAATCGGACCGGGATTCAATGCGATTAACGGATCATCCGATACGACCGATCGGATGGGACACGGCACGCACGTGGCGGGCCTGATTGGCGCCGGGCGCAATGGCAGCGGCATGTTCGGGGTGGCCTACGACGCACGGATCATGCCGGTGAAGGTGTTGCAGGACAGCGGGAGCGGCTCCACCGTTTATCTGGATCGCGGCCTGCGCCATGCGATCGGCAAGGCGGCGATTGCCAATATCAGCCTCGGCGCGGCATCGCGCTACGATCCACAGGCGATGCTGGAAGCGGTGCGAAGCGGCATGCTGATCGTGGCCGCCGCCGGCAACGATGCGGCGGCCAATCCGGGCTGGCCGGCGCGCTTTGCCAAGGAGGTTTGGGCCAACAATCAAATCATCGCCGTCGGCGCGGTCGATGCGAACAATCGCATCGCGGCATTTTCCAACCGCGCCGGCGATACCGCCGCCTGGTTTCTCGTGGCGCCGGGCGTCAGGCTGATGTCACCGTATCTGAACGACCAGTATGTGACCATGAGCGGCACGTCGATGGCAACGCCGGTCGTTAGCGGCGCCGCCGCGTTGATCAAGCAATTATGGCCAACGCTGCGCGCCGATCAGATCGGCAACATCCTGCTGGTAACGGCGACCGACCTCGGCACGCCGGGTATCGATCCGATTTACGGCCGCGGCCTGCTGAACGTGGAAAAAGCCTTGCAGCCGATCGGCACGGTGACGACCACCACGTTCAACGGCAAGACGATCAATGTCCTGCAGGGCGCTGCCCAGCCTTCCGCCGCGGTCAGCCGGCTGTGGAGTCTTGCGGCATCGGGCGACTTGCGGGTGGTCGGGCTGGATGATTTCAATCGCGATTTCAACATCAATCTCGGCGCACAGATCGCGCGGCCGGCGACCTTGTCGATCGATCAGGTGTTCGGCGCGATGGCAAACCGTATCGAGACCGCCGAGCAGGTGCTGGCGGACGGGGCGCAGCTATCGGTGGCCTACCATCGGCACGCGGCTTACGGCAGGCGGTCCGGCCATGCGCCGGCTGTGAAGCTGGCGGCGTTTTCGTTTCTCGCGAAAGGCGCGGACGGGCGCGAGGCATCGGTTGGGGTCGGCGGCATGTCCGCCGGTTACTTCGGCGTCGGCGCGCTGCAGCTTCAATCCGGCATGTCGTTCGGCGGCGTCGCCGGACTGTCGAACCCCTATGGCGAGCTGGTGCCGGGCGCATCGCATATGGCGGTGGCTCAGGATATCGGCGGGTTCAAGCTGAAACTGGGCATGCTGAGCGCAGGCATGAATAAGGCGCTGGCCACGCAGGACAGCGTCTTTGTGCCCGACTCCGGTTGGGGACGGCCACCAAAAGCCGACGCGGCGCTGTTCGAAATTTCACGATCCTTCGGTGATGCCGCCATGGCGGTGTCGTTTTCGCAGACCAGCGAGGTCAATGCCTACCTCGGTTCGCAATCGCGCGGCGCATTGGCTTTCGGGCAGCGTGCGTCGACCAGTTCGGTCCAGTTGGCGGGCGCCTTGTTGCTGGCGCCCGACATTGCCCTGGCGGGCCAGGCATCGTTCGGTGTCACGCCGGGCAGCGTGACAAGCGGCAGCCTGATCACCGAGATCAGTGGCATCAGGACCAATGCATTCTCGCTGGCGCTGATCGCGTCCGACCGTGTGAAGAAGGGCGACCGGTTCAGCGTCGCGGTATCGCAGCCGCTGCGCACCTACGACGGACGCATGGTGATGGACGTGATGACCGGCTTGGAGGGCGACGGCCGGCAGCAACGTGAACGGCTGGTGTTTTCCATGGTGCCGGCGGTACGGGAATGGCGGGCGGAAGTGAATTACCAGCAGCCGCTGCGCAGGGACGAAGCGATGGCCATGACGCTGTTGCTGCGCCGGAATCCGAATCACATGAGCGAGGCACCGACGGAAAAACTGGCATTGATTCGTTACAGCAGGCAGTTCTGAAGCGGTGGCGGCAAGGTTTTCGCAATGTCCGGCACCTGTTGCTGGACATGTGGAATGCATGGGCGTAAGCTTAATTGCCATACGGCAATATTGAGTCGGCCAAATTCTGCGTTCCGTTTCTGCGATATTTAAAAAATATAAATGCCCGACGACCAATTCACCGCTCCTGAAGAACGTTCCGCGCCGCCGGCACGCGCGCGCAAGTTCTGGCAAATCGGCATTCCCTTCCCTGAAAGCATGGAGACAGCCTTTCAGGAAGAGATGGATCAGGTACGCCTGCACCGCAATCGCCTTACCGGGCTGACCGCCGTCATCATTTACGGGCTGTTCGCGGTCACCGACCGGGTGCAATTGCCGGACCTGTACAAGCAGGCCTGGGCTATCCGTTTCCTGTTGGTGATGCCGCTGCTGGCACTGTGCTCCATAGGCATCAGCCGGGTATCCCGTGTGGTCGTGCGCGAGATTCTGCTGGCATCGATGGGCGTGATCGTGGCCGCCAGCATCGGCTGGATTGCCTGCCTGAGCTCTTACCAGTACGCCGGCCGCCTCGTCATCGGCCTTGGCCTGGTCCTGCTGTTCAACAGCATTGTCCTCAGCCTGCGTTTCCGCAGCGCGCTCGCCAGCGCGACGATCATCGTCTTCATTTTCGGTGCCTCCCATGCCTACATGCAATCCGTCACCGGAGAGCCGGTCTCTTTTGGTGCCTGGGTGGTATTCATGGCGTATGTCGCGATCAGCCTGATCGGCAATTTCCGCACCGACCAGGATCAGCGTCGCGCCTTTCTCGCCACTGCCCGCGAGCAGGAGCGCAACGAAGAGCTGAGCCACGCGGTGGCGCTGCTGGGCAAGTTGTCCGCGGAAGACCCCCTGACCCAGCTCGCGAATCGCCGTGAATTCGATCGCCGCCTGGCGCTCGAATGGGGCAGGGCGCGGCGCGGCGGCTATCCGGTTGCGCTGATTCTGGCCGATGTCGATTTTTTCAAAAGCTACAACGACCGTTATGGCCATCCGGCCGGCGATGTCTGCCTGAAGCGGGTTGCCGCAATCCTCCGTTCGGTGCCGCAACGTTCTTCCGATCTGGCCGCCCGCCTGGGCGGGGAGGAGTTTGGAATACTGCTTCCCAGTACGACCATCGAGGACGCGACCCAGCTTGCCGAGCAGATGCGCAAGGCGGTGCTGGCGCTGGAAATCCCGCACGAGGCATCCGGCGTGGCGCCGCTGGTGACGATCAGCTTCGGCGTCGCCGCGATCGAGCCGGGATTGCGCAGTGATTCGGCGGAGTTGCTTGCCGGGGCCGACGCCGCGCTGTACAAGGCGAAAAAGGAAGGCCGCAACCAGGTTGCGCTGTACACTGCCAAGCCGGCCTGAGGCCATGTCAGACGATATCGCAATGCTTTGCCACGTTTTTACCTATGGTTCGCTCATGTTCGCCCCTGTCTGGGAAAAGGTAGTGCAGGGCAGCTACCGCTCGATGCCGGCGACCGCCCGTGAACATGCACGATTCGACATCTCGGGCGAAACCTATCCGGACATGGTCCCCGCGGCCGGAGCACGGGTGGATGGCGTCATTTATTTCGACGTCTCTGCCGATGACATCGCGGCGCTCGACGCCTTCGAGGGAACGGAATACCGGCGCCACATGATTTCCGTCGTGCTGGGCAACGGAGACACGCTCAAAGCCGCCAGCTATATTTTCATTGCACCCGAGCGGCTGTCCGACGCGCTGTGGCGGCCGGAAAGCTTCCAGATGGAGCGCTTCCTGAGCACATACTGCCCGCGATGATTGCCGCAGGCAAGCCGGTATAATTCCCCATCCTCCAACATCCTTGTCTGGCCATTCCGCCAACATTCGCACAACCCCATGCTCGCTTCGCAAAAACAACAGATCATCGACCTTTTCCAGGCCGCGCTTGCGCCCATCGTCGCCGACAGCGGATTGCAGCCATCCGTCATCCTGGAGCGTCCGCGCGACCCGGCACATGGCGACATCGCCTGCAACATCGCCATGCAACTGGCCAAGCCGCTGAAAAAGAACCCGCGTGACCTGGCGCAGTCGCTGGTCGCCGCCCTGCTCGCCAATCCGGCAAGGACCGGCCTGATCGAATCGATCGACATCGCTGGTCCCGGCTTCATCAACCTGCGGGTGGCGACCGCCGCCAAGCAGGCGGTGGTGAAGGAAGTGCTGGTACAGGCCGACGCTTTTGGCAGGAGCACCGCCGGCGCCGGGAAAAAAGTGCTGGTCGAATTCGTATCCGCCAACCCGACCGGTCCGCTTCATGTCGGCCACGGCCGCCAGGGCGCATTGGGCGACGCCATGTCGGCGCTGCTCGAAGCGCAGGGCTTCGACGTCACGCGCGAGTTCTACTACAACGACGCCGGCGTGCAGATCGCCAACCTCGCATTGTCGGTGCAGGCCCGTGCCAAGGGGGCCAAGCCGGGCGACGCAGCGTGGCCGGAATCGGCCTACAACGGCGACTACATCGCCGACATCGCCGCCGACTTCCTGCAGAAGAAAACCGTGGCTGCCAGCGACGGCGCGCCGGTCACCGCCAGCGGCGACGCCGATGATATCGAGTCGATCCGCAAATTCGCGGTCACCTATCTGCGACGCGAACAGGATCTCGACCTGCAGGCTTTCGGCGTGAAGTTCGACAACTACTATCTCGAATCCTCGCTGTACACCGACGGCAGGGTTGCCGCCGCGGTCGACGCGCTTGTCAAGGCCGGCAAGACCTACGAGCAGGATGGCGCGCTGTGGCTGCGCACCACCGACTACGGCGACGACAAGGACCGCGTGATGAAAAAGTCCGACGGCACCTATACCTACTTCGTGCCGGATGTCGCTTATCACATCACCAAGTGGGAGCGCGGTTTCGGCAAGGTCATCAACGTGCAGGGCAGCGACCATCACGGCACCATCGCCCGCGTGCGCGCCGGCCTGCAGGCGGTCGGGCTCGGTATCCCGCAGGGTTATCCGGACTATGTGCTGCACAAGATGGTGACCGTGATGAAGAACGGCGAAGAAGTCAAAATCTCCAAGCGAGCCGGCTCTTACGTCACGGTGCGCGACCTGATCGAATGGTCATCCGGTGACATGGCAGCCGAGGACGGCACGCGCGACCTGACGCGCGGACGCGACGCGGTGCGCTTCTTCCTCATCTCCCGCAAGGCCGACACCGAGTTCGTTTTCGACGTCGACCTGGCGCTGGCGCAGTCCGACGAAAACCCGGTGTACTACGTCCAGTATGCGCATGCGCGCATCTGCTCGGTACTGGCGCAGTGGGGCGGCGATGCAGCGGCGCTCGATGCGTTGCGCGGAGCCGACCTGTCGCCGCTGGTGTCGCCGCGTGAAGCGGCACTGTTGGCAAAGCTGGCCGAATATCCGGAGATGCTGCAGAAAGCGCTCGACGAACTCGGCCCGCATCAGGTAGCTTTCTATCTACGCGATCTGGCGGGTGAATTGCATAGTTACTACAATGCGGAGCGGGTTCTGGTGGACGACGAGTCCATCAAGATGGCGCGCCTGGCATTGATGTGCGCGACGCGCCAGGTGTTGCGCAACGGTTTGGCGCTGATCGGCGTATCGGCGCCGTCAAGGATGTAATCAGGGACGTACAAGCAAACGGAAGCACGGACAATGCACACTCAGCACCATCACACCCCACTTCACAACAGGCAGCGCGGCGGCACATTGGTCGGCATCATCATCGGCCTGGTGATCGGCCTGGCGATCGCGCTGGGCGTCGCAATGGTGATCACCAAGACGCCGGTGCCCTTCACCAACAAGATGGGCAAGCAAGAGAAGTCCACTGGTCCGTCGGCGGCGCAATCCACCGATCCGAACAAGCCTCTGTACGGCAACCGCGCGGCAGCCAAGGAAGCCGCCAAGACCTTCGTGAAGGAACCGGTCGTCACCCTGCCTGCCGATGCTTCCGCCGACAGGAAAGCCGAAACGAAAGCCGAATCCAAGCCTGAAGCGAAGGCGGACAAGAAAGTGGCGGCGCTCGATCCGATCGCGGAGACCGCAAGGAAAGCGGAGCTGAAAACCAGCGACGCCAAAAAGCCGGAAACCGCCGGCGAAGCAGCCGACGACAAATGGTCGTACTATCTGCAGGCTGGCGCTTTTCGCGAGCAGGCTGACGCCGAAAATACCCGCGCCAAGCTGGCATTGATGGGGGTGGAAGCGCGCATCTCGGAACGCCAATCCGAAACCGGCGTGCTGTACCGGGTGCGGGTCGGCCCTTTTGCCCAGCTTGAACCGGCGAACCGGGTACGTGGAAAGTTGTCGGATAATGGTGTGGATGCGGCTGTCGTGCGCATCTCGAAATGAATCAGGACATAGTGAAAAGGAAACATATGCGTTTTTTCAAGCATGCATTGGCCGCATTGAGCCTTGGCCTCGTGGCGCTTGGTGCCGGCGCTTCGCCTGCCAATCCACAGAACGGCGTCGATTACCGCACGCTCGACAAACCACAGCAGACCGACTCCGGCAAGAAGGTCGAAGTCACCGAGTTCTTCTGGTATTCCTGTCCGCACTGCAATGCGCTGGAGCCGGCACTGGTCGACTGGGTGAAAAAACAGGGCGACAAGATTGTATTCAAGCGGGTGCCGATCGCATTCCGCGATTCCTTCGTGCCGGAACAGAAGCTGTACTACACGCTGGAAACGCTCGGTCGCCTGGATGACCTGCATCCGAAGGTGTTCCAAAGCGTGCACGAACAGAAGCGTCCGCTCAACAGCGAAGCGTCCATCACCACGTGGGCGGTGGCACAGGGACTGGACAAGCAGAAGTTTCTTGATGTGTACAACTCTTTCGGCGTGCAAAGCAAGGTTGGCCGCGCGAAACAGCTGCAGGTTGCGTATCAGATCGACGGTGTGCCGCTCATCGCCATCGATGGCCGTTACCTGACCTCGCCGTCGATTGTCGGCAACAGCATGCGCAATCAGCCGGAAGAAGCCTTGCAGGCCGGCACGCTGCAGGTGATGGATTGGCTGGTGGCCAAGGCCGCCAAGGAAAAAGGCGCCGGCGGCGTGAGCCCCGCGGCGGCTGAAGCGCCGAAAAAATAAGCGGTACACATTCGCTTCGGCAGGGTCCGTCACTCGTAAGAGGGCGGACTTTTTTATTGGGCATGCGATTACGGAAAGGCAGGCAGGATATCCCTTATGAGCAAACGCGTATTCATCACCGGCGCATCAAGCGGAATTGGCGCTGCCTTGGCACGGCATTACGCGGAGCAGGGCGCAATGGTCGGACTGGTCGCGCGGCACCGCGACGTGCTGCAGCAGCTTGCCGCCGGCTTGCCGCATCCGCAACGCCACCGGCTCTATCCGCTCGACGTGACCAACCATGCGGCGCTGGCGGCGGCGGCGGCCGATTTCATCGCGGCAGGCGGCGGTGTCGACGTGGTGATTGCCAATGCCGGCATTTCGCAGGGGACGCTGACCGAATACAAGGAAGACTTGCCGGTCTTCGAACGCATCCTCGCCACCAACGTATCGGCCACGGTCGCCACTTTCGCGCCCTTTGTCGCCACCATGAAAGCGCAGGCGCGGACCGGCGACAGGGGGTGCCGGCTGGTCGGCATCGGCAGCGTGGCGGGCATACGGGGACTGCCCGGAGCGGGCGCTTACAGCGCCTCCAAGGCAGCAGTCATCAGCTACTGCGAATCGCTGCGGGTGGAGCTGCGATCCAGCGGCGTTCGCGTGGTGACGATCGCGCCGGGCTATATCGACACCCCGATGACGCAGGTGAACACCTACCCGATGCCGTTCCTGATGCCGGCACCGCGCTTTGCCGCAAAGGCGGCGGCGGATATTGCCAGGGGCGTCAGCTATTCGGTCATACCATGGCAGATGGGTGTGGTCGCCAAGCTGCTCCGCCTGCTGCCGAACTGGGCATACGATCTCGCATTTTCAAAGGCGCCGCACAAGACGCGGCAGGCCGGACATTGACGGGGGCGGCATGGACCTGATCGACGCCATCGGACAACACCACCGGCCAGTTTCGAACCCGCAGCTCGTGCGCATCGTATCCCTCGTTCCTTCGCTGACCGAGCTGTTGTGCGCGCTCGGATTGGGAGCGCAGCTTGTTGGACGTACCGGGTTTTGCGTGCACCCGGTCGAGGTGGTGCGGGCGATTCCGAAAATCGGCGGCACCAAGGATGTGAACATCGAAAAAATCCGCCGGCTGGCTCCGACACACCTGGTGGTGAATATCGATGAAAACGAAAAGCCGACGGTAGATGCGCTGGCGGAATTCATTCCCCATGTCATCGTGACCCATCCACTTGTGCCTTGCGACAACCTGGCCCTGTACCGGCTGATCGGCGGCATTTTCGGCGCTCGGTCCCGCGCCGATGCCTTGTGCGCGTCGTTCGAGCAAGAATATGCGGCGCTGGCTGCGCTGCCGCCGCGTCCGCCGCAAAAAGTGCTGTACTGCATCTGGAAAGATCCATGGATGACGGTCTCGACCGATACCTATATCGCGGCGATGCTGAAGGAAATCGGCTGGGAATGCGAAAGCGGACCGTCCGATGGACGGCGCTATCCGGCATTCGAGTGGACCGACGCGCTGGTGCGCGCGATTGATGTCGTGCTGCTGTCCACCGAGCCGTACCGCTTTACCGAAGCCCATGTGGATGCACTGGAGCGGCAGATCGGCAAACCGGTGCAGCTGGTCGACGGTGAAATGATGTCCTGGTATGGAAGCCGCGCGATCGATGGACTGCGGTATCTGCGGCGACTGGCTATGGGTGAAGTGAATTGAGGAGTGCTGTCCGGCGGGTTATTTCTTGCGGTTGATGCGCACCAGCATGCGCAGGATCTCGCGGGCGATGGATTGATGGTGCTCGTCGAGGCGCTGAAGATCGGCGATCAGCTTCACATCCGCACTTTCAAAACGGGAAGGTGCACCGGTTGGATCGGCAGTCGGCTGCATTTCGTTGCCGCCAAAGCGCAGCCATTCAGCCGGTACGCCCAGCCATTGCGCCAGCGTGCGCAATTTTTCCTGGGTAGGAATAGCCTCTCCCACCAGCCATTTGCGTGCCGCATGCACGGTGATCGGACGGCCTTCGAATCGAATATTGAACTCCCGCGCCAGCTGTGTCGGACTATCGGGAGAATACTCGGCGTTTCGCAGTGCTTGCTGCAGGCGTTCGCTAAAACCTTCTCGTTCGATTGATGGATTCATTACCGCGCACTATTCCATGTCTTGTCGTGACAGTCAGTCTTTGCAACGTAGCAACTGGTTGTGACCGAAAGTGTTAAGAACTATTTACACATTATCGCAGACTCAATCACCTTTCCCTTCTGCATTCGACAATAAGTTTGATATGGATGGGTACTTTTTGCCGCTCTTGCAATGGCAAATGCTTGAAGGGGGAAATGCGTCACCGTGGAGCGCTGACAAGACAGTCGATATATCGTGGGTAAAAACAAGGTCGATTGATGCTGGAGCACCCAAGCGCATCCGACAATTTAGAACCCCGGGCATCATTAATAGTTCATGTCTTGCACGCGATTCAATTGCACGGATGAATGGCGATTACCGGTTCGTGAGCGTCACGCCTGCGATGACCAGTATTCCGCCCACGATCATCGAGAGGAGGATGGGTTCACGCAGCAGAAGGGCGGCGAGCGTGATGCCGAACACCGGCACCAGGTTGTTGAAGACCGCGGTGCGTGCCGGGCCGATCGCCTTGACGCCTTCGTAGTACCAGATGAAGCCGATTGCCGTGCCGAAGGCGCCGAGGTAGACGATCGATGCAATGACTTCCCAGGTGAAGCGCGCGGGGTCCAGTTCAGGCAACTCGAAGGCCGCGCCGGCGCACAGCAGCAGCAAGCCCCATAACGACGCATAGGTGGTCGCGGCAATCGGTGACAGTCCCTTGAGCGCATGGCGGCCGATGATGGTGTAGGCCGCCCAGCCGGAGATGCCGCAAAACATCAATAATTCTCCAAGTCCGATCGATTGCGAGATATCCCGCACTGCGCCGGCCAGGTCGCCCCGGGTGATGATGATGGCCGCTCCGACGAACGCGATGGCGATGCCAACCCACTTGCGCGGCGCGAGCCGCTCGCGGAACAGGAATGCCAGCGCGAGCGCCGTCACGATCGGGTTAAGGGCGACAAACAACGCGGTGCGGCCCGCCGGCATGCGCGACAGCGCAGCGAAAAAGCACAGGTTGTAAAGAAAAATACCGGTGGCGCCGAGCGCAAAGGTTGCCATTACTTGCGATCGGTTCAGCCGTGGCAGGCCACCCTCCATTTTGTAGGCCAATGGCAGCAACAGCAGGCAGGCGACAGCAAAGCGCCCGCTGGCTGCCGTCAGATGCGGCACTGCCTGCGCGATGATGCGCCCGGCGATGAATGTGCCGCCCCAAAACAGAGCAACGAACACCAGCTTGATATAGACCGAAAGCGGAACGGATGCGGTGGACGTGGCGGGTGAGGCAGGGGTGGTTTTCATGCAGGGGCCGGAATCGGATTCGGCGCTGGACAGCCAAGGCCGCGGTTGAATTGAACTGTTGCACGGCACGCCCCGGCGGATCGACCAGGGCGGCCTGCGAAGTGGCAGAGCTTATGACTTGCGGAAACGAATTATGCCGTCTTTGCCATTTTCCCGCAGAAGGACGCCATCGAACCACAGCTTGTGCAGATGAGCCAGCGCTTCGCCGAGCGCGAAGGTCAGCTGGTGCGCATCGAGCTCGCGGCGGAACATGATCGGAACGATATCGGCGGCGGACCGGGGCGACGCGCAGGCATCCACCACCTCCGCAAGACGTTCACGGTGATGATCGTTCAATTGGGCAATGCGGGTATGCAAGCCGTGGAACGGCTTGCCATGCGACGGCAGCACCAGCGTGTCGTCCGGCAGGCCGGTATATTTTTGCAGCGAATCGAGATACTGCTGCACCGGGTTGGCTTCCGGTTCGATGGCGAACACCGACACATTGGTGGAAATGCGCGGCAGCACCATGTCGCCAGAAATCAGGACGTTCAGATCGGCGCAGTACAGCGAAACATGTTCCGGCGCATGGCCGAAACCGGTGATCACCCGCCAGTCATGCCCGCCGATGCGGACTGCCTGGCCGTCCTGCATGCGGTGATAGGACGCCGGCACGGCCGGCACCAGCGTCGGGTAGTAGCTTTTTCGTCCTTGCAACTGCTCCAGCATCGCCGGATCGGTCAGCCCGTGGCGCTGGAAATGCGGCAGTATCGCGGTGCCGTCGACGCCCGGCAGGGCGGCCGACATCATGCGGGCAAATGCGTATTCGCCGGCAGTCATCCATAACGGCGCCTTCCAGCGGGAGCACAGCCAGTCCGACAGGCCGACGTGGTCAGGATGGCAATGGGTCACGATGACGCGCAGGATGGGCAGGCCGTCCAGCGCTGTCGAAAATACGTTGTCCCAGGAAGCGCGGGTGGCGTCGTTGGCAATGCCGCAATCGATCACGGTCCAGCCGTCCTGCAGGCCGGCGCCATTATCGAGGCGATCGCGCAACAGCCACAGGTTGATATGGTTCAGGGCGAATGGCAGGCCCATGCGGAGCCAGAACAGGCCGGGCGCCACCTGGCGCACCGTGCCCGGTTCGGGAAGCGTATCGCCGAAGGCGTAATCGAGTTGGGATTCAAGCGGATTCATTAGCGCGCGTTGGGAGAAGAATTTGGATAGGGAAAGTTTGCAGGTTCACATTTCAGGCATGCGCGCCTACAATATGTTGACGTTAACGTTAACTGTCATTCTAAACACATTCGCTTTTCAGCGTACATCGGACGCCATCATGCCGACCTACACCATTACCGAACTGGCGCGCGAATTCGATATCACGCCGCGCGCGATCCGTTTCTATGAAGACCAGGGCTTGCTCAGTCCGAAGCGGGAAGGGGCGGGGGGGCGTACCCGGGTCTACAGTGCGCGCGAACGCACACGGCTCAAACTCACATTGCGCGGCAAGCGGCTCGGGCTAAGCCTTTCGGAGATCAAGAGCCTGGTCGATATGTACGAGTCGCCGCGCGATACGGCGGCGCAGCTCAAGCGCTTCCTGGCGGTGCTCGCCCAGCACCGCGAAATGCTGGAACGGCAGCAGGAGGATCTGCAGATCACGCTGGCGGAGATCGCCGCGCATGAGGAGCAATGCCGGCGCATGCTCGAGGAAGACAAGCCGGCGAAGGAGTCGCCCGCCCCAAAGAAGCCGGTTGTGAGGCGCCTCAAGGATGCTGCCTAGGGCCTGCGGCTTTACGTTTACGTTAACGTCAATTGGCGGTATGATTTTGCGCTGCTGGCACCCGTTTTTCCCATTTCACACTTCCAATCCGCGAGGACGACATGATGCATTTGCCCGGCTTGACCTTTGATCATGGCGAGGATATCGCCGCGCTGCGTGAGACGGTGCAGCAATTCGCGCAATCGGAAATTGCGCCGCGCGCCGCCGAGATCGACCGCAGCGACCAGTTCCCGATGGACTTGTGGAAGAAGATGGGCGACCTCGGTTTGCTGGGCGTGACGGTGGACGAGGAATACGGCGGCACCGCGATGGGATATCTCGCGCATATCGTCGCGATGGAGGAAATTTCGCGTGCCTCGGCGTCGGTTGGATTGTCCTACGGCGCGCATTCCAATCTCTGCGTCAACCAGATCCGCCGCAACGGTACGCCGGAACAGAAAGCCAAGTACCTGCCAAAGCTGATCTCGGGCGATTTCGTCGGCGCGCTGGCGATGTCGGAACCGGGCGCCGGTTCGGACGTGGTGAGCATGAAACTGCGCGCCGACTGGAAGGGCGACCGCTGGGTGCTCAACGGCACCAAGATGTGGATCACCAACGGGCCTGATGCCGATGTGCTGGTGGTCTATGCGAAGAATGATATCGAAGCCGGGCCGCGCGGCATGACCGCCTTCCTGGTTGAAAAAGGCGCGAAAGGCTTCAGCGTCGCGCAGAAGCTGGACAAGCTCGGGATGCGTGGCTCCCACACCGGCGAACTGGTGTTCGAGGATTGCGAAGTGCCGGCGGAAAATGTGCTCGGCGGTCTCGGAAAGGGCGTCAACGTGCTGATGTCCGGTCTCGACTACGAGCGCGCGGTACTCTCGGGCGGCCCGCTCGGCATCATGCAGGCCTGCATGGACGTGGTGGTGCCGTATGTGCACGACCGCAAGCAGTTCGGCCAGCCGATCGGTGAATTTCAGTTGATGCAGGGCAAGCTGGCAGACATGTATTCGACCATGATGGCCTGCAAGGCCTATGTCTATGCGGTCGGCCAAGCCTGCGACCGGGCGAAGACGCCGGAAGCGGCGCGCGCCCTGCGCAAGGATGCTGCGGGCGCGATTCTGTACTCGGCCGAAAAGGCGACGTGGATGGCGGGCGAGGCGATCCAGGCGCTGGGCGGCAACGGGTATATCAATGATTACCCGACCGGGCGGCTGTGGCGCGATGCGAAGCTGTATGAGATTGGTGCGGGAACGAGCGAGATCCGGCGGATGCTGATCGGGCGGGAGTTGTTTGCGGAGACGAAGTGAGGTCGGGCACGCAACTGCCGGTTCCCTCCCCCTCGTAGG
>NZ_DASZBA010000143.1:0-3115 GCF_035944575.1 Noviherbaspirillum sp. | reverse complement strand
GTTATGTTGCGCATCCCATTTTTCATCAGGTGTCAGGCCGATAACCAGGGCTTCAATGAAGCCGGCAAAAACTGACAGCGGGAACAGTACCAGATGCACCCAGGCCCAGATGTCCCTTTTTCCATACAGGTAAAAGCGATGAAATCCTAAACCGCCGAAAAGAAACGCCAGCAATGTGGCAAGGGTTTTGTTCTTGTGTGATGTATTCATATTTAACAATAATGACTTTGCTTCTGGGTTGGCTAGTGTGCACGAGGGCTGACGAGTAGGCAACGAAATGGAGTCGGCCATGCCAGATGCCCATATGCTGTTAAGCAAGCCATCCATACTTGCTGCCAATCTCCCTCCAAGGTTGCTGGAGACAGCGTAACCAGCTATAATTGCCGGCTTTTCCGTGTTCGAACACTTTTTGGAAACATTATGGTCGTTATCCGTTTATCCCGTGCCGGCGCCAAGAAGCGCCCATTCTTCAACATCGTTGCAACCGACTCGCGCAATCGCCGCGACGGCCGCTTTATCGAGCGCCTCGGTTTCTATAACCCGGTTGCCTCCGGCAAGGACGAAAGCTTCCGCATCGCTCAAGACCGTTTGGCCCACTGGCAGGGCGCAGGTGCGCAGCTTTCTCCGACAGTCGCACGTCTCGTGAGCCAGTCCGGTAAAAAGGCTGCTGCGTAATCACGCCACCTCTGGCCTGCTTTTTACGTTGTCACGCAAGACTGCTTCCGGGGTTGATATCCCCGACGATCTTATCCTCGTCGGGCATGTGACCGGCGCCTATGGCATACATGGATGGGTGCGAATCCGACCCTACTCTTCAGATGCAGACGCAATGCTTCATGCGAAGACATGGTGGCTGGATAAGCCTGATCTGCGCGATGTCGACATGATGCAAGCCAAGATGCACGGCGAAGACGTCGTGGCAAGGCTGATGGGCGTCGCGGACCGAAATGCCGCAGAAGCGTTGAAGGGCGCGACCGTCCAGGTGCGGCGCAGTCATTTTCCTGCGCTGGCAAGTGATGAGTTCTACTGGGTCGATCTGATTGGCCTGGCGGTGCAAAATCTCGACGGCGAATCGCTGGGCGCAGTCAGCGACCTGATGGACAACGGAGCACATCCGATACTGCGGGTGACAGCACCAGTTGTTGAGGGCGAAACGGCCAAAGAATGGCTGATTCCCTTTGTTGATCAGTTTGTCAAAACCGTCGACCAGACGGAAAAGAAGATTACGGTGGACTGGGGACTGGATTATTAGTCTTCCAGCATTCAGGAAGGGACGGCGCAATGCAATTCGATGTCGTGACGCTCTTTCCGGAAATGTTCGTCGCCATTACGCAATCGGGCATTACCCGACGCGCGTTCGAGCAGAAAAAATGTGAACTGGCGCTATGGAATCCGCGCGATTTCACGAATGATAATTACCGGACGATTGATGATCGCCCTTATGGCGGTGGGCCAGGAATGGTCATGCTGGCAAAGCCGCTCGAAGCCGCAATTAATGCGGCGAAAGCGCGTCAGTTGGATCAGGGCCGGCCTGCACCACGGGTGGTTTATCTTTCGCCACAAGGTCGGGCTTTGACCCATGACCGGGTGATGGCAATAACGACGGAACCAGGGCTGGTGTTGCTTTGCGGGCGTTACGAGGCCGTAGATCAGCGTTTGCTGGACCGCTGTGTGGATGAAGAGATCAGCCTTGGCGATTTCGTGTTATCCGGTGGTGAGCTACCTGCAATGGCATTGATGGACGCGGTAATCCGTCAACTGCCGGGTGTGTTGCATGACGACGCATCTGCCGTGCAGGACAGTTTCGTGAATGGTTTGCTGGACTGCCCGCATTACACGCGGCCGGAGATTTACGAGGATATCGGTGTCCCGGCGGTTTTAATGAGTGGGCATCATCTGGAGATCGAAAAGTGGCGGCGTGAACGGGCGCTTGAAGCGACATGGCGAAAACGTCCTGATTTGATCGTTCAGGCACGCGAGGCGGGATCGCTGTCGCGGGCAGATGAAAAGTTTTTAAGCAGTTTGCAGTAAAGCGCGGGCAAAGCAAAGGTGATTTGCCTGTATTTGTAACCCCATCCTCTGCCGGGCAATAAATTTAATATGCGCCGGCACGATGGTCTCAGGAGCTGAAAATGGATCTGATCCAACAACTAGAGCAGGAAGAAATTGCGCGTCTCGGCAAGAATATTCCCGACTTCGCGCCAGGTGATACGGTTGTCGTCAACGTCAACGTCGTCGAAGGCACGCGCAAACGTGCACAGGCTTACGAAGGTGTGGTGATTTCCCGCCGTAACCGTGGCCTGAATTCGAACTTCATCGTTCGTAAAATTTCGTCGGGCGAAGGTGTCGAGCGTACGTTCCAGCTGTATTCCCCGCTGATCGCTTCTATCGAAGTCAAGCGTCGCGGCGATGTGCGTCGCGCCAAGCTGTATTATCTGCGTGAGCGTTCCGGTAAATCGGCACGTATCAAAGAGAAGCTGCCGAACCGTCGCGTCGCAACTGCAGCTGCCGAGTAATTCACGGCAAAGCATCACAAAAAGGGCACCGATGGTGCCCTTTTTGCATTCATTCTAAACAGTTGACGTCCATGCATGCATGCGCATTCGTTAGCTTCAATAGGAAAACGCTTGTCCAAACTGATTTTCAACCCTGAATCACTTCCTGTTGACTCTGTCGCCGGCGAACCTGCATTGCAGAAGGAGCGACTGTCAGCCGATTGGCTGCGCCAGCGCTTCGCCGCTCCCCCGGAATGGATACCGGAAAGCACCGACGAACACTTGCTGCGCAAGTCGGATGCATCGCCTACTCCTGCAGCCGTGCTGATGCCGATCGTGCTGCGCAGTCACGGTCCGACCATGCTGCTGACCCAGCGTACAGCGCATCTGCATGACCATGCCGGTCAGGTAAGTCTGCCGGGAGGACGCGTTGACAAGACCGATAGCTCCGCAACGTCCACCGCGTTGCGTGAAACCGAGGAAGAGGTTGGCCTCGACCGACGCCATATCGAAGTATTGGGCACGCTGCCAGATTACTTCACCGGAACCGGCTTTCGCATCACGCCGGTGGTTGCACTGGTGCAGCCACCGTTTGAATTGCAGGCCGACACCTTCGAAGT
>NZ_DASZBA010000142.1:0-26938 GCF_035944575.1 Noviherbaspirillum sp. | reverse complement strand
GACTGGCATAGCGCAGCGCATTCGATAACAGATTCACAAGCACCTCCCGCAGATGCAGCGGGTCGAACCTCACCTGGTAACCCGTCATGTCGCCGAGATGGATCATGTCCGGAGCGACCGCATGCGTTTCACGGAATTCGGTCAGCAGTTCGTTGCAGAATGGCGCCAGCACAAGCGGTTCGGCTTGCGTTTGCGCCTTGCGTGACAGCTTCAGTATGTCTTCGATCATCCGGTTCAGGCGCCGGACGTTGTCGCCGATGATGGTCAGGAGCCGCGATTGCACCGGCTCGGTGATCTCTTCGCCGAGCAGTGAAGCGGCATGGGAGATCGCCGACAACGGATTGCGCACCTCGTGCGCGATGCTTGCGGTCAGCCGTCCCATTGAAGCCAGCTTCAATTGCTGCGCCTGGTTTTCGATTTCGGTGACGTCCTGCAGGAAAACGATCGCCCTCTCCTCGCCGAGATTCCTGGTCTCCACCTTGGCGAAGCGCAGTTTCAGATGTGAAGCGAGTTCCCTCCGAGCCTCGCGGGCGATGGTCGAACCCTGCAGCGTTGCCAGCTCTTCGCGTGGCTTCACCACCACAAACGTGGACCAGTCGGTGTTGCCCGCCTTCTGTTCGCCAGCCCCGCTGGTCCAGGCTGAATAAGCTTCGGCAATCGGTGCCAATGAGGACAATTCGGCCAGCTTGTAACGAGGCCGCCCGTAAGGCACGGTAAGTCCAAGCATGCGTTCGGCTGCCGGATTGGCTGCGAATATCCAGCCGTCACTGCCGACGACCAGAATACCGTCCCCCATATCGGCGATGACCAGACGGTTGATTGCCTCTTGTATACGCAGGTCGCGACCGCGCTGCGTTGCCAGGTTTTCCTGCTTGATCAGCCTGGCGGCCAGCCGGTTGATGACATAAGCCGCTGCGAAGAAGGCCGCGCCGTACAGGCCGGCGCGCGATATCGCGGCCTCGGTGGAGGTACTGATGAGCTGGTAACCGGCTTCGCCGAGCATGACGATCGTGACCAAAGCGGCGAAGAACAGCGCCAGTACCAGCGGCGCGAGAATCGCGCAGCCCGCCAGAGGGAACAGATAAAGAATGGCAAGGCCACTCTTGGCGCCACCGGCGGCAACGTACAGCAGCGATATCGCCGTGACATCCACTGCGATCTGCACAACCAGCTGCACTATGTAGCGACGCTGGAGATAAATCGTCAACGCCGCGAAAGCGAAGGCGGCCACGAGATAGGCTGCACAAGTCCGCCAATCGACGAAATCGATGCCCTGATCGAATCCTTGCCTGGTATTGAAACTGATATAAACCAACAGCACGCCGGCAATGACGATGCGCGTGAAGCTGAAGGTTTGCAGCGTTCGCCAGAGCGTTTCCCGGGTTTCGGTCGTGACCGGACTGGAGATCGGCATTACAGCGGAGAAGCGCCCAGGCGCCTGTGCTCTTCACTGCAGAAAACCGCGCCGGAAGGATCGGTGACCGATTCCGACGCCGGAACGTGCGTCTTGCAATAGGCGCACTCGATCATCGGTTCTGCATCGGCCACCATGGGCTTTTCCCGATGCGGCGCTTTGGTTTGAATGGATTTCTTTTTACCGTACAGCAGCCATAAGACGACGACCGCGGCCAACACGACCCAAATCATTATTTTCACGCCAGTCCCCGGTGCAGCACGACTTCCAGTACAAAGCGGCTGCCGACATAAGCCAGAAGGAGCGTGGCAAAACCGGACAGCGTGAAACTCAATGCAGTCTTGCCGCGCCAGCCACGCCAGTGCCGCCCGGCCAGAAGCAGGCCGAACAACGCCCACGACAGCAGGGTGAAGATGATCTTATGGTCCCATTTGAAGGGGATGCCGAACAACTGCTCGGAGAATACGATGCCCGACAACACGGTAAGGGTCAGGAGCCCGAAGCCGAATGCGATCAGCCTGAAAAGCAGTTTTTCCATCGTGAGCAAGGCCGGCAGCCGATCGATCGCAGCGGCCAGCCAGCCACGCTGCGCGACGTCGGGGCGCATATGCAACTTGGATTCCTGGAGCGCCATCAGGACTGCGTGGAACGCGGCAATCGTCAAGGTGCTGTAAGCGAGGATGGAGATCGCGATATGCCAGGAGAACCAAACCGATTTGCCGGCCAGCGGCACCACGCTGCCGGGGAACGCAAGCGGCAGCATCGCGGCAACGGCCGCGCACGGCAACACCAGCACGCGCAGGCCATCGAGGGAAAAATTGCGGTTCTCCAGCCAATATGCGGCAACCGATATCCAGAGTGTGGCCGAAAGCATGATGGCAAATCCGATCCGCAGGGAGTCGGGCGCCACCATGCCGCCCCACAGCGCGGCGCCATGCAGCAGCCATCCGGCGGCGGTGCCGGCCGCAATCGCGCCGCGCCGTTGCGACGGCAGCAGCGCGGAGATTGCATAAAACAATGCAGCCAGGACAAGAAGGGATATTTGCATCGCGGGAAGAGATCAAAAACAGGGATCGAGTTTACACCATGTCGGTCCGCAGACAAGCGGTGTCAGGCATCCAAACCACGTCCCGTGGGCAATTGGTATTTTCTGAGTTTGTCGTACAAGGTTTTTTTGGGCACGCCGAGCTGCTCGGCGGTCGCTGCGACGCTTCCCTCGCACGTCGCCATTGCCTGAACAATGAGGCTGCGTTCGAACGCATCGACCTGCTGCGGCAGACTCTGTACCGCATTGCCTGGCTTTCCCTCCTGTCCCCTACCTTCCGCCGCGGGGCCGACGCCGCTCAAATTTTCAATGCCAAGAACGAGACGGTCGGCAAAATTCCGTAATTCGCGTACGTTTCCGGGCCAATCCTGCGCTTGCCACATCGCCATCTGCGCGGCGGTCCATTCCGGAACCGGACGTTGATAGCGGATGGCGGCGCCCTGGACGAAATGCGCGAGCAGCAACGGAATATCGTCACGGCGTTCCGCAAGCGACGGCAGGTCGATGGTGACAACGCCGATGCGGTAGTAGAGGTCCTCGCGGAAACCGCCCCGGGATGCGAGCCGCAACAGGTCTGCCTTGCTGGCAGCGATGACACGGCAATCGATACTGATCGGGTCATTGCCGCCCAGGCGCTCAAGCTGGCGTTCCTGCAGCACGCGCAGCAGCTTGACCTGCAATGGCATCGGCATGCTTTCGATCTCGTCGAGAAACACCGTGCCACCGTTTGCATACTCGAGCTTGCCGATACGCCGCTTGTGCGCGCTGGTGAATGCGCCGGCCTCGTGGCCGAAAATCTCGCTCTCGAAAACGGTTTCGGGCAATGCGCCGCAGTTGATGGCGACGAAAGGCCCCTTTCGTCCACTGGCGGCATGCAGCTGCCGCGCGACGACTTCCTTGCCGCTACCGGTCTGACCGTTGATCAGCACGTCGGCGGCCGTCGGGCCGACGCTGCGGATCAGGGTGCGGACGCGTTCAAGCGCCGGAGACTGGCCGGTCAGCGCCGGCATGTCCGGATGCGACAGCCAGGCGGCCTTGAGCCGCCGGTTTTCCAGAACCAGAGTGCGCTTTTCCTGTGCCCGCCGCACCGTTTCCATCAACCGATCAGCGGCAAACGGCTTTTCGATGAAATCATAAGCGCCGGTCCGCATCGCCTCGACCGCCATGCCGACATCGCCATGGCCGGTCACCAGGATGACCGGCAAATCGGGATCAAGCGCCACTGACTGCGCCAGCAGGTCGAGGCCGGATTTTCCCGGCAGCCGGACGTCGGTAATCACGACGCCGGGAAAGCCGGGCTGCAGCCATTTCTGCGCCTGTTCCGTGCTGGCGCAGGCGTGTACGGTAAAGCCGCCCAGTTGCAGCGTCTGGGCGGTTGCCATGCGCACCGCCTGTTCGTCTTCAATTAATAATGCTTCACATACTGACAAGCTGTTCTCCTATCGCCGTCCGCGCTTCCGCCTGCGGCAAGGGTAATCGCACCAGAAATTCCGCACCACCGCCGGACGGATTGTGCGCGCTGAGTTGCCCATTCATTGCCTGAACGATCGACGACGAAATCGCCAGTCCCAATCCCAAACCCTTGCCGGAAGGCTTGGTGGTAAAAAACGGCTCAAACAGATGCTGCGCAACCAGTTCCGGAATGCCGGCGCCCGAATCGCGAATCGCAATGACCGCATCGTTGTGCTGGCGCTGCAGGCGGATCGACACCCGTTTCGTCGCTGCGCTTTCCACCGCGTCGATCGCATTGCGCATCAGGTTGATCAATACCTGCTCGATCCGCACTGCATCGCCGATCACGGTTAACGGCTCCTGAATGTCTATTTCCAGCCCCACGTCATTGCGGTGGAATTCGCTTTCCAGCAATGCGGCCGATGCGTGGATGGACTGCGCAAGATCGACCGCTGATACGGTTTCATGGCTCTTGCGGGCAAAACCCTTCAACTGCCCGATGATCGCGCCCATCCTGCCGCTGGCGGCACTGATGTGCGTAAGGTTTTCGCTTGCGGGGCCCATCTGTCCGCGGGCGAGGAAAGTGACCGCGTTGTCGGCAAAGGCACGAATGGCGGTGAGAGGTTGGCTAAGTTCATGCGTCATCCCGGCTGCCATCTGCCCGAGCATGGCGAGTTTTCCCGCCTGCACCAATTCATTCTGCGTGGAACGTAAGATATGCTCGGTTTCCTTCAGCTTCGCGTATTTCGCTGCCAGCGTCTGATTCGCCTGCAGCAAGGCCTCGGTGCTCTGCGCAATCCGGCGGTCGAGTTCTTCCGCCGCCTGCTGCAGCGCTTTACGCGATGCCATTCGCTCTTCCATCCGCTGCCGGCGTTGATAGATCGCCCATGAGGAAATGGCAGCAATTGCCAGAACCAGCGCACAAGCCAGTGCCGTCAGCATGGCGCTGCGCTCTATCTGCGCATGAGACGGAAAGAGCATGAGCTGCCATCCCAGGCGGCCGATCGGTTGCGAGACCGATTCGCCAAATCCGGATTGCATGGCGACGGGAAGGTCCCGGATGGGCGTGATTCGCCGGCCGGCGTACTGCAAGGTGCCGGCAAGGTCGCGCTGGGCGTTCGCATCCAGCGCGACGGTGCTGTGATATTTCCAGTCAGGGCGGTTGCTCAGGAAAACCACCCTGCTTCTATCAACCAGTGCGATCGGGTCCTCACTGCTGCGCCAGGTTTCTTCGAATTCGGACAGGCTGATCTTGACCGCGATGACGCCGACCGGTCTTCCCGCGCCGCGCGATCCGGCGACCGGGTACACCGGCTGGGCGATGAAATAACCAGGCTCGCCTGTGGCGTTGCCGATGCCGTAGAAGCGCCCGGCGTCACCCTTCATTGCCTCGTAAAAATAAGGGCGGAAATTGAAGTTCCTGCCTACAAAGGTGAGCGGCTGGTCCCAGTTGCTCGACGAGAGCGTATTGCCGTCACGGTCCATTAGGTAAATTGCGCTGACCTTCGCCTGCCTTTGGATCGCCTGCAGGATCAGGTTGAGCCGGTGTACGGCAGCCTTGTTTTCCGGATTGGCCAGCGCCTGAGTGACTTCAGGCTGGAAAGCAACCACGAAGGGAAGCGTCTCGAATTTTTCCAGCACCGATTCCAGGTTGAGCGCAATCAGGTGCAGTTGCCGCTCGCTGCTGAATTCGATGTCGCTGCGTGCCCGGCTTTCGCCGACCAGATAGGCGGCCACCACCACGGCGGCCGCACACCATAAAGCGAGCAAAAGCAGGACGATGCGATTTCTGGATGTCATACCGGCGTCGGATGTCTATCTATATATATGGCTTTGGAAGTTTTGGAAGTGTGCAGCGTTCATGCCAGCTTGCACCATCGCACAAGTGCTTGAGTAGTCAAAGTATCTTCCCCCGCTTCCTCTCCCGTGACCATACTGTGCGGAAAACCGCAAAAATTCCGGAATGCATACTCTGGCTTGCATCCAAAATAGTTTCCCGTACGTATCATATCCCGCATACCGACCTCTGTCGGACGAATGCATCTGCAAAGGGGGAATCAAAACATGCCAATTTCATCATTACTGCGGATGCTTGCCGCGCTTTGCGCAATGGGCGTAACGGGTGCGCACGCGCAAGGCTTCGCGGCGCCGGATCAGGGAAAGCTGCTTGCCACCGGCGGGGTCAGCCAGGTCGAAGGCGCTGGCGGCGGCGGGCTGACGCCCTGGGCGCTGATTACCGGTTACGGGACCCGCGACAGCTATGGCGGCAACGCCCATTACACCGTGGTCAGAACGCAGGACCATGCACTCAATACCTACGGCGTGGCACTTGGCCTCGCCGACCGGCTCGAACTGTCGGCCGCCAAACAGGTATTCAAGGGCACCGACGGACCGTTGAATAACCTGGAAATCCGGCAGGACATCTTCGGTGTCAAACTCAAGGTCGCCGGCGACGCGGTCTACGACCAGGATACGGCAATGCCGCAGATCGCGGTCGGCCTGATGGTCAAGCGCAATGACGGCGTGCGCGGCCTTGGCCCCGTCGGCAACGTTACCCAGCTCGGCGCGAAAAAGGACGATGGTATCGATTACTACCTGTCCGCCACCAAGATCCTGCTCGACAAAAGCCTGCTGCTCAATGGCACGCTGCGCGCCACCAAGGCCAACCAGATGGGCCTGCTGGGATTCGGCGGCGACCGGCGTGACCGCTATCAGCCAATGCTGGAAATGTCCGCCGCCTACCTGATCAACCGCAAGCTGGCGGTGGGCCTCGAATACCGGATGAAACCACAGAACCTCGCGGTGGATGACGAAAAGGATTACTACGACGCCTTCATCGCCTGGTTTCCGAACAAACACATATCGATCACCGCCGCCTACGTCGCGCTCGGCGACATCACGGTCCTGAATCCGAAACGGCAGAAGGGCTTTTATTTGTCGCTGCAGGCTGGCTTCTAATTTTTTCAATGGGGGAATGATGAAATCAATATTGCGCCATGCAATGGCTGTCCTGCTTGCGGTGCTGATGGGCTCTGCCGCAATCGCACAGACACCGGCGGCCAATGATGCGATTTACCAGGGACTGGGCGGGAAGGAGGGCATCCGCAAAGTGGTGGACGATTTTCTCGTCATTGTCCTGGCCGACGCCCGGATCAGCGAATCCTTCAAGGACGTCGACATGGAGCGTCTGGCATCGCTCCTGGCAGAGCAGTTCTGCCAGCTCGGCGGCGGTCCCTGCAAGTACAGCGGCAAGGACATGAAGACCATCCATGAAGACCTGAAGATTACCAATGCCGCCTTCAACGCGCTTGCGGAAGATCTGCACATCGCCATGGAGAAGAACGGCATTCCGTCCAGCGTGCAGAACAAACTGGTCGCAAAGCTGGCTCCGATGCAGCGCGACGTGGTCACGCGATGATGCCATGATCTATTTTTCGTCTGCCTTACCCATTCGTTTGTGCGCCGCAACGTTATTTGCGTCCATGCTTCTTGCTTCTACGTCGAGCCATGCCGGCAATGTCGCTGCCACCATGACCGACAAGGCCGGCGCGCCGCTAAGCAACGTGGTGCTGTTCGCAACGCCGGTTGGCGTGGCCGTTCCGCCTCCGCAACGCCCCCTTGAGCCGGCCACCATCGTGCAGGAGGAACTGCAATTCAAGCCTTACGTAAGCGTTGTCCGCGCCGGCACCGCGATCGGTTTCCCCAACAACGACAAGATCGAGCATCACGTCAAATCGTTTTCACCGGCCAAGGAATTTGAATACAAGGTGTATGACAAGGGAACGCCGCCGCCGGTCGTGTTCGACAAGCCTGGCCTGGTCGTGGTCTATTGCCTCCTGCATGGCTGGATGCGTTCATACATTATGGTCGTCGACACACCCCATCATTCACTGGCGGATGCCGCCGGCTCGGCCAGGCTGGACGGATTGCCGGATGGCACCTACGAAGTCAAGGCATGGCACCCCGACCTGGGGAGCATCAAGCCGCCTCTGACCCAGACCGTGAAGATTACCGGTGGCGGCACCCAGCCGCTCGCGTTCAATTTCGACTTCGTGCCGAGAAAGCCGAGGACGGCAAAGTAACTGAGATCAGCGCAGGAAACGGCGGTCCCGGCTGATCATCGCCAGCTCCACGAATTCACTGCCCGTATTGTCGGTCTCGCCATGGGAGACCATCAGGCCGCCGGGATCGACTCTCTTTCATGAACTGCGCCTGATTCCCGTCGGCGCGGATCGCCTTGATCAGGCCGGCGGTGGTAGCGGCCGATCCGACGTCGATCGATCTCCTTCATCGCGCGGTGATCTGCCCGGTCAGGGCTAACCGATTTCCAGCAATTCATCATGGCTGTCTCCGGTTTTCCGTTACGCGAACCCTCGATGCACGTCCATGCCATGTTGTTTCACATTGGCAAGTAAGTCATTGGTTTTGCAGGGAAATTTAAGGAGCGGTCTGCACACGGGTGCGAACAGGCCGAAATTCAGCTGGATGACGTGCGGGATTCTGCAGCTTGCGCCGACGCAGCGGAATCCGGCAAGGGCATCGGGTAAAATGACAGGCCGGTTTCGGTGTCCGCCGTCGGCCTACTGCCGGGCCTGCACCGCCTCATCCTCTTACATAAAGTTCACATCCCATGCTCGACAATCTGACCCAACGACTCGCCAAGGTGGTCAAGACCATGCGCGGCGAGGCGCGCCTGACCGAATCCAACACCGCCGACATGCTGCGCGAAGTGCGGCTGGCATTGCTGGAGGCGGACGTCGCCCTGCCGGCGGTGCGCGAATTCATCGGCCGCGTCAAGGAAAAGGCGCTCGGCGAAGAAGTCATCGGCTCCCTGTCGCCCGGCCAGGCACTGGTCGGCGTGGTACAGCGCGAACTCGCCGCCATCATGGGCGCCGACCTCGGCCCGGAAGCATCCCAGCTAAATTTTGCCACCCAGCCGCCGGCGGTCATCCTGATGGCCGGCCTCCAAGGCGCCGGCAAAACCACCACGGTCGGCAAGCTGGCGAAATACCTGCGCGAAGAGAAGAAGAAAAAGGTGCTGACGGTATCCGCCGACGTCTACCGTCCGGCGGCGATCGGCCAGCTGAAGACCGTCACCGGTCAAGCCGGCGCCGACTTCTTCCCGTCCGAGCCGACTGATAAACCGGTCGATATCGCACTGGCCGCGCTGGATTATGCCAAGCGGCATTATCACGACGTGCTGCTCGTCGATACCGCAGGCCGTCTCGGCATCGATGAAGCGATGATGCAGGAGATCGCCGCGCTGCACGCGGCCGTCAAGCCGATCGAGACCCTGTTCGTGGTGGATGCCATGCTCGGCCAGGATGCGATCAATACCGCCAAGGCATTCAATGACGCGCTGCCGCTGACCGGCGTGGTGCTGACCAAGCTGGACGGCGACGCCCGGGGCGGCGCGGCATTGTCGGTCCGGCATATCACCGGCAAGCCGATCAAGTTCGCCGGGGTGGCAGAAAAGCTCGACGGCCTGGAGGCCTTCGATGCCAGCCGGATGGCGAACCGCATTCTGGGCATGGGAGATATTCTCGCCCTCGTGGAAGAGGCCCGCAAGGGCGTGGACGTGGCGGCGGCACAGGATCTGGCGGAGAAGATCAAGGTCGGCGGCAAGTTCGACCTGAACGACTTCAAAACCCAGATATCGCAGATGAAGAAGATGGGCGGCCTGTCCAGCCTGATGGACAAGCTGCCGGCGCAGTTCCAGCAGGCGGCCAGCGGAGCCAATATGGATCAGGCCGAAAAGCAGGTCCGCCGCATGGAAGGCATCATCAATTCGATGACGCCGCTGGAGCGCGCCAAGCCGGAACTGATCAAAGCCTCCCGCAAGCGCCGGATCGCCGCCGGCGCCGGCGTCCAGGTCCAAGAGGTCAACCGCATGCTGGCCCAGTTCGAGCAGATGCAGTCCATGATGAAGAAGCTGAAGGGCGGCGGCATGGCGAAAATGATGCGCGGCATGAAAGGCATGTTGCCGGGTATGCGCTGACCCCCATCTCCATGGCAGGCATCCGCAGGCCATGGAGTAAGCAGCCCCTTCGAAGCCCTCTTGCCTGCCCGTTCGACAGTTCAGCCCATCCCCTCTTCCGGTACCTGATTCCCTCTTCCGATATCCGCAGATCGCGCTGCGGCGATGCAGCACTCGATCCGCACTACGCGATCATGCTTTTCCCCTATGAAGACGACGTGGCACCGAGTAGACAAAATCGCGTAAGTATGTGCAAAAAAGACTTGCATAGCTATCAAAAGCGCACCACTATTAGCGGTGCGTGATATGACGCATTTTCCCAACACTTTTGTGAAGGAGGCTTGAAGATGGCAACAGCCAAAAAACCCGCGGCCAAATCAGCCGCAAAGAAGCCCGCAGCAAAGAAAGCAGCAGCAAAGCCTGCAGCAAAAAAAGCGGCACCAGCAAAGAAAGCCGCTCCAGCTAAAAAGGCAGCAGCCAAGCCGGTAGCAAAGAAGGCCGCCGCGAAGCCCGCAGCAAAGAAAGCCGCGCCAGCCAAAAAGGCAGCAGCCAAGCCCGCAGCAAAGAAAGCCGCAGCAAAACCAAAGACCGCGCGCAAACCAAATGCAGCATTCATGAAGCCGATGACCCCATCCGCCACGCTGGGCGCGGTCATCGGTGCGAATCCGCTGCCGCGTACTGAAGTCACCAAGAAGGTCTGGGACTACATCAAGAAGAACAAGCTGCAAGACGAAGCCAACAAACGCATGATCAATGCGGATGACAAGCTCAAAGCTGTGTTTGGCGGGAAGAAGCAAGTGTCGATGTTCGAAATGACCAAACTCATTTCCAATCACCTGCAATAATCGTTTTCCCAAAGGCCAAACAAAAACGCCCGCATCGCGCGGGCGTTTTTGTTTGCAGCACGCTCATTTAGCCTGCACCACAATCTATCATCCTGGCCAGGGTAAAAGCTGGTTCATCGGATAAATCGAAAGAGCCGCTCACTTTCTGAATTCCCACTGTTTCCATGCGGCCAGAACCGCATTGGGATAAGGCGCCTTGCCCCGGCTGCCGTTATACCGCCCCAGCGCAAGGTATAGATTGCCGCCTTCCATATCCAGGTACATGCGCAAAATCGAGCAGCCATAGCGCAAATTGGTCTGCATGTGGAACAGCTTCCTGCGATCGCCGTCGCCGACGACGCGCGTCCAGAACGGCATGACCTGCATGTAGCCGTGGGCACCGACCGGAGAAATGGCGTACTTCCGGAATGCCGATTCGACCTGGATCAATCCCAATACCAGTGCGGAATCCAGCCCTGCGCGCTTGGATTCATACCAGACGGTTTCCAGGAATTCGCGCCGGACCTGCCGGTCGGGCATTTTCTTTTTCAAACGCTCCGACATTTCACCCAGCCAGTGCAGGTACTGGATGCGTTCATCAATGTTGGCGAACTCCGGTTTCGGAGGGCGCGCATCACTGATTGCGTTTGACAGCGCCACACGCACCGAATCGGCGATCGCCTCCTCTTTTTGATTGCCGGCGATCGCAAGTCCGATTGGCGCCATAAACGCGACGGCAACCACGGACGTCATGAAATGACGCCGAAAACGGACACCACCCATCAGACCGCGAGCCTGCCGCCTATGAACGCAACCATTTCGGCCGCAGGAACGGCGGTTGCGGTGGCGTCGCGCCGCCCCTGGTATTCCAGCTTGCCTTCCTTAAGTCCACGCTCACCGACGACGATACGATGTGGCACACCGATCAATTCCCAATCAGCAAACATAACGCCAGGCCGCTCGCCGCGATCATCGACGATCACATCCACGCCGGCAGCAAGAAGTGCCTCATAAAGCCTGTCCGTCTCCGCCTTCACCGCCTCGCTGCGGTCATACCCCATCGGGCACAACACGACTTCGAACGGCGCAATCGACGCCGGCCAGATGATGCCCTTGTCGTCGAAATTCTGCTCAATTGCCGCGCCCAGAATGCGTGTCACGCCGATGCCGTAGCAGCCCATCTGCATCAATTGCGGCTTGCCGGTCTCATCCAGATATGTCGCATTCATATCCTTCGAATACCGGGTTCCGAGTTGGAACACATGGCCGACTTCAATTCCGCGCTGGATGGCCAGCACGCCCTTTCCGTCCGGCGAGAGGTCACCTTCGACAACATTGCGCAGGTCGGCTACGATCGGTTCCGGCACGTCGCGGCCCCAGTTGACACCGGTGAAATGGAAATCCGCCTCATTAGCGCCGCACACGAAATCGCTCATGGCGGCTACGGTCCGGTCGGCGACCACATTGACCGGCTTCTGGGTGCCGATCGGACCAAGATAACCCGGTGGTGTGCCGAACCACTCGACGATCTCGGCTTCGCTCGCAAACCGATAGCCGGTCAGGCCCGGGACTTTGCCCGCTTTGACCTCGTTGAGATCATGGTCGCCGCGCAGCAGCAGCAGCCACACCTCCTTTTTCACGCTGCCTTCCTGCTCTCTTTCCACGGTCAAGACGATCGACTTGACCGTACGGGACAAGGGAAGACCCAGCAGTTCGGCCACGTCCTCGCACTTCGATTTTCCGGGTGTCGGAGTCTTGGTCAAGGTCTCCGCAGGAGCAGCGCGTCCGGTTGCAGGCGCCAGCGCCTCCGCCGCTTCGATGTTGGCGGCGTAGTCGGAAGTCGGGCAATACACCAGTGCGTCTTCACCCGTGTCCGCGATCACGTGGAACTCATGCGAGCCGGAGCCGCCGATTGCGCCGTTGTCGGCCGCAACCGCGCGGAACTGGAGACCGAAGCGATCGAAGATGCGGACATACGCGTCATACATCACCTGATACGACTTCTGCATGCCGTCGGCATCGCGGTCGAAGGAATAGGCATCCTTCATCGTGAATTCGCGGCCGCGCATCAGGCCGAATCGTGGACGCCGCTCATCGCGGAACTTGGTCTGGATGTGATAAAAATTGATCGGAAGCTGGCGATACGATTTGATGTCGGACCTAACGATATCAGTGATCACTTCTTCCGACGTCGGCTGGATTGCGAAGTCTCTGCCATGCCGGTCCTTGACCCGCATCAGTTCCGGGCCCATCTTGTCCCAGCGCCCGGTCTCCTGCCACAGTTCGGCGGGTTGCACGACCGGCATTAGCAATTCGACCGCGCCGGCGCGGTTCATTTCTTCGCGGACGATGTTTTCCACCTTGCGGATGACCCGCAAGCCCATCGGCATGTAGTTATAGATGCCGGACCCAAGCCGTTTGATCATCCCTGCCCGAAGCATAAGTTTATGGCTGATGATTTCGGCGTCGGACGGTGCTTCTTTGAGAGTGGAAACAAAAAATCGTGAGGCGCGCATGGCGGTGAATTCTTTTTAAAAAGAGAGGGTTATAATCAACTCAATTTTAAAGGATTAGCTGGCTGATGCACCCATTCCGCACACAATTGATTCATGACTGCCGCCCCGTACAGTGCTTGCAGATGCGCTGTACGGGGCGGCGCATGCCAAACAGGTAACGACAGGGCACCAGCCGCAGAAAGTTTTGAGGTGCAACATGCTGGATCGTGAAGGCTTTCGCCCGAACGTCGGCATTATCCTGCTCAACACCAACAATGAAGTATGGTGGGGCAAACGGGTGCGCGAACATTCGTGGCAATTCCCGCAGGGCGGCATCAAGTTCGGCGAAACGCCGGAACAGGCGATGTACCGCGAGCTGGAAGAAGAAGTCGGCTTGCGGGCGGAACACGTCAAGATCATCGGCCGAACCCGGGACTGGCTTCGTTACGAAGTCCCGGACCGGTTCATCAAGCGTGAGATCCGGGGCCACTACCGCGGCCAAAAACAGATCTGGTTTCTGCTGCGGATGATCGGTCGGGACTGCGATATCAATCTGCGCATCACCGACCATCCGGAATTCGACGCATGGCGCTGGCACGATTACTGGGTGCCACTGGATGTCGTGATTGAATTCAAGCGCGAGGTCTATCAGAAGGCATTGCAGGAATTATCACGCTTTCTTACCCGCCCCGGACGCAACAGCGGGCCGCGCCAGAATGCCCGCTACCTGCGCCAGAACCATGGAACACGGGTAAGCGAAGAAGCTTCGCCCCCGGTAGCCAAACCCAAGAACGAATGAGCTTTTTGAATGGTATTGATCGATTTTCTTTTCACGGCTGACACATCGGCAAGGCGCTTTGTGATGCGCGCTGCTGCTTGCGCAACGCTTATTTCCTTGACTGCGCTTGGCCATGCGCAATCCCGCTTTGAAGAGGAGTTTGATGATGAGAAAAAGCCCTGGCAGGAAATAGCGGTCCAGTTACCGGCCGCTCCTGCCGCAGAGAATCTCATTCCGTTCTATGTCAGCGCCACCGCCACGCAGTCTTTCGCCGTCGACGGCAATTCGGTCACGGTCGGAGGCGACGGGGTGGTGCGCTACACAATGGTTACTCAAAGCAGCGCGGGTGCGAGCAATATCAGCTACGAGGGAATTCGCTGCGAATCATTCGAGAAGAAGCTTTATGCGTTTGGGCGCTCGGACGGCAGCTGGTCGCGGTCACGACGGGATCAGTGGGAGCCGATCATGCGCAATGCAGCCAATCGTCAGCATGCCGCACTTGCAACGGAATATTTTTGCCAGGAAAAAACCATTGCCGGCAACGCGCAAAATATCGTGGATAGACTGCGCCAACAAAAATCTCTCGCGCCCCACCATTCCCGCTAAGGGGAACGGTGCGAGAGCTGGATGTCGGCAGTGGTGCAGGCTTAGAGCAGAACCATGTTATCCCGATGGATCAACTCCGGCTCTTCCACAAATCCCAATATCCCCAGGATCTCGGCGGACGGACGGCGCATGATGCGGCGGGCGTCGGAGCTGGCATAGTTACTCATGCCTCGGGCGACAGCCCGTCCCGACTCGTCAATGCAGGTGATCACATCGCCGCGGCCGAATTCTCCCTGCACATTCATGACGCCGATCGGCAGCAGCGATTTGCCTTCCGTCGTCAACTTTAGGACCGCTCCGGCATCGAGCACCACCTTGCCGGCCGTCTGCAAATGATCGGCCATCCATTGCTTGCGTGCGGTCAGTTGCGCTGTTTGCGCGGTCAATTGCGTCCCGATCGCTTCGCCGCTGGCCAATCGAACCAGCACTTTGTCTTCCCTGCCCCAGGCAATCACCGTATGCGCTCCGGAAGTCGCCGCGCGCTTGGCCGCGAGAATCTTGGTCAACATTCCGCCTCGGCCGATACCGGTTCCGGCTCCGCCCGCCATCGCCTCCAGCACCGGATCGCCCGCTTTCCCCTCATGCACGAATTGCGCATCCGGATCCTTGCGAGGATCTGCGGTGTACAAGCCCTTCTGATCGGTCAGGATCACCAGCGCATCGCCCTCGAGCAGGTTGGCCACCAAGGCGCCAAGCGTGTCGTTGTCGCCGAACTTGATCTCGTCGGTCACCACCGTATCGTTTTCATTAATGATAGGGACCACGGCAAGGCGCAGCAGGGTAAACAAAGTTGAGCGCGCATTCAGATAACGCTCGCGGTCAGCCAGGTCGGCATGCGTCAGCAATACCTGCGCAGTGCGCAACTGATGCTGACGAAAGCTGGTTTCATAAATCTGCGCAAGCCCCATCTGGCCCACCGCCGCACAAGCTTGCAGCTCATGAATTTCAGTGGGACGGCGTTCGAAGCCGAGCCGCTGCATCCCTTCCGCAATCGCACCGGAACTGACCAGCACCACTTCCTTGCCCATGGCGCGCAACTGGGCGATCTGCTCGGCCCACTTGGCGATGGCGACATGATCCAATCCTTTGCCGTCATTCGTGACAAGGGACGAACCGACTTTGATGATCAGGCGTTTGGACTTTTGAATGACGGAATTCATATTTGTTATTGTCTATCCCTGCACGGCAGGCGACGTGCGGACGGTCGCCATCTGATGAAACTCCGGGTCGCGCCGCTGCACATGAATGCGAAAACGTCTCCGGCGAACTTCTTATTCCATGACCTTGAATCGCGGATCGTCCGGATCGATCGAGGCAATACCCCGGGCCTCCTCAACCATTTGAGTTTCTTCCGCTCGATGTTCCTGCTGACGCTGCTCCGCTAGATACTCGTAGATTGCTGTCACGAGGGCTTCGCAACCCTCGCGGTTCAGCGCCGAGATTTCAAACACCGGGCCTTTCCAGCCGAAGCGCTTGACGAAATCCTTGACACGCTTTTTGCGCTCCTCTTCCGGTACCACGTCGAGTTTGTTCAGCACCAGCCAACGCGGCTTTTCAAAGAGCGATTCGTCGTACTTCTTCAGCTCCTTGACAATGGCCTTGGCCTCTTTGACCGGATCGACCGTATCTTCAAACGGCGCAAGATCCACGATATGCAGCAACAACCGTGTGCGCTGCAGATGGCGCAGGAATTGATGCCCCAATCCTGCGCCTTCTGCCGCTCCTTCGATCAGACCGGGAATATCTGCGATCACGAAGCTCTTTTCGTGGCTGACACGAACCACGCCCAGATTTGGATGCAAGGTTGTAAAAGGATAGTCGGCGATCTTTGGTCGCGCATTGGAGACTGCGGTAATGAACGTCGATTTACCGGCATTGGGCATACCAAGCAATCCGACATCCGCAAGGACTTTCAACTCCAGCCGCAATTCCCGGCGCTCGCCTTCCTTGCCATCCGTCTTTTGCCGCGGCGCCCGGTTGGTGGATGTCTTGAAATGGATATTGCCCCAGCCGCCCTCGCCGCCTTTAGCAAGCAATACCGCCTGGCCATGATCGGTCAGGTCAGCAATCATTTCACCTGTATTGACATCGGTGATCAAGGTTCCGACCGGCATGCGCAATTCAATATCATCCGCACCTTTACCGTAGCAATCCGAACCGCGCCCGTTTTCGCCGTTCTTTGCCTTGTGCAACTTGGAATATCGGAAGTCAACCAGCGTATTGATGTTACGGTCTGCGACCGCCCAAATGCTGCCGCCCTTACCGCCATCACCCCCATCGGGGCCGCCGAAAGGACGAAATTTTTCGCGGCAAAACGACGCGACGCCGTTGCCGCCGTCTCCCGCAATGACTTCAATTTTTGCTTCGTCGATGAACTTCATGATTTTGCCGCTGAAATGTGGTGCTACAAATTAAAAAGGCTCTACCGTCGGCAGAGCCTTTTGAAGGAAGGCTTTCGCCTTGGGTCGATAGCTGCCGGATCGATCAGGCAGGTACGACAACCACTGTATGACGCTGTGCAGCGCCCTTGGTAGTGAATTTCACTTTGCCGTCGATCAACGCGTACAGGGTATGATCCTTGCCCATACCGACGTTTTCACCCGCATGCAAACGGGTACCGCGCTGACGTACGATGATGCCGCCTGCATTGATGACCTGGCCGCCGTAAACTTTGACGCCAAGTCGCTTCGACTCGGAATCGCGACCGTTGCGCGTGGTGCCGCCGCCTTTTTTGTGTGCCATTTCAGACTCCTTGGTATTCGGTTAGCCCGATCGGTTCGCTTGATTAAGCGTTGATCGAGACGATTTGCAATTCGGTGTAATTTTGACGATGGCCCTGACGCTTCTGGTAGTGCTTGCGGCGGCGCATCTTGAAAATCTTAACCTTATCGTGACGACCGTGCGCCACTACCGTAGCCTGGACCTTGGCACCATCGACCAGCGGCGCACCAAACTTAATGGTGTCACCAGCGCCCACTGCGAGCACTTGATCAAGGGTGATTTCGGAACCAATGTCTGCCGGTATCTGTTCTACTTTGAGTTTTTCGCCAGCAGCAACTTTATATTGTTTGCCACCGGTTTTTATGACCGCGTACATGTGAAACCTCATCAATTGATTTAAAGGAACTTTCCCCGCTTGCACCTGTTTCAGACCGGCCAATTCGAGAAAACCCCAAATTATACATAGACTTAGCACCTCAGTCAAAGCAAATGCGGCTTGAGCGCCCGCTGGCCAATCAAGCTTCGAGCCTTCCGTACCATAACGACGCTACGTACTCCTTGTCGTCGTATAATTCCCGCAATTGATGATCTCAGCAGGTTTTTATCTTGTCCGCCGCCTTCAGACCCGCCATTCAACACTCCATCACCGATCCGATAGCTGCCGACATGGATGCCGTGAACACGGTGATTCGTTACCAGCTACATTCGGAAGTGCCGTTGGTGAATCAGATCGCGGAATACATCATCAGCGCGGGCGGAAAGCGCGTTCGGCCCGCCCTGGTGCTCCTGGTTGCCAACGCTCATGGCTATACGGGCTCTCATCACCATATGCTGGCTGCGGTAATCGAATTCATTCATACGGCGACCCTTTTGCATGACGATGTTGTCGATGAGTCTTCGCTTCGGCGCGGCCGGCAGACTGCTAACGCGCTTTTCGGCAATGCCGCCTCGGTTCTCGTTGGTGACTTCGTGTACTCACGGGCGTTTCAGATGATGGTCTCCGTCGACGATATGCGCGTCATGCAGATCCTCGCCGACGCGACCAATGTCATCGCCGAGGGCGAAGTATTGCAATTATTGAACATGCATGACCCAGACGTCACTGAAGAGCGCTATCTGCAAGTGATTCGCTGCAAAACCGCCAAACTATTCGAGGCGGCGGCGCAACTCGGCGCCCTGGTAGCTGGTGCGGATGCGGCGGCGATAAGCGCGGCCGCCGAATACGGTCGATCGCTTGGTACCGCGTTCCAACTCATCGACGATGTATTGGATTATTCGGGCAATGCAAACGATATTGGCAAGAATGTCGGCGACGACCTGCGCGAAGGCAAACCCACCTTGCCGCTCATTTACCTTTTACAACACGGCACACCTGATCAACGAAACCTCGTACGTGCCTGCATTGAAAATGGCGATGAGCAGCAATTCGAGGCGGTATTGCATGCAATTACAACATCGGGTGCGCTTGATTACACTAAGCGTGAAGCTGAAAAAGCCGCACATCGTGCCAGTGAAGCTATTGCAAAGCTGTCAGATAGCCAATTTAAAGATTCTTTGCTAGAATTATGCGCTTTCGCGGTCGACCGAAATCATTAAGCACCTCCCGCTTACTCACTCGGTGACGACACCGGAATCGGGGTGTAGCTTAGCCTGGTAGAGCGCTACGTTCGGGACGTAGAGGCCGGAGGTTCGAATCCTCTCACCCCGACCAGGTTTTCTTTCAGCTCTTCGTCCACCTTGCCCTCCCTTGGCAGCACAAATGCTGCTTTCTCACCGTGCCTGCAAACATGAAATGTTATTCGTGGCAGCGTTAAACGCTATGCCACAAACCCCGGCATCGAACCAAAACAAGTATCTACGCAACTTTTCGGGCTTCCCTTCACCCGCCGAACAGATTATTACTTGATGCAACATCCGCAATATTGCACTGAATAAACTGTGACATTTACGGCAACAGCCTTGCAAATGAAGCAAGACAATGTCGCATTACCTTTACAAATCAGATGCCTATAGGCATTATCTAATGGAATTTAGATGATCCTTCCGTAATCTTCCATCTCAATCTATGGCGGCAGTCCTTCCAAATCCTGCTTCAAGCAGTGCAATGTCCGGTCTGGCGCGGGCATTGGTGCAAGCCGGCCGCATATCGCATCAGCAAGCGGAAACGGTTACCAAACAATCCGCATCGGAAAAGATTCCATTTATCGACGCGTTGCTTGAAAGCCGGGCGATTGATGCGCGTACGCTGGCAAGTTTTTGTTCGGAAACTTTCGGCTATCCGATGCTGGACCTTTCCGCATTCAGTGTCAGCCATTTGCCGGACAAGATAATTGATCCAAAGCTGATGCAGAAGCAGAGGGTCATTGCACTCGGAAAGCGCGGCAATAAAGTCGCAGTAGCAATTTCGGATCCGACCAATACCCAGATACTGGACCAGATCAAATTCCAGACGGAACTCACCGTCGAGCCGGTGGTAGTCGAACATACCTTGCTTTTACAGCAGCTTGAAAAGCTTGGTCAGAGCGAGAAGCAGAATCTGGAAGAGTTGATGGGCGATGACCTCGACATCGACTTCAACGAAGAAGACATGTCAGGTCAGGTCGACCCTGCAGCTTCCGATATCGATGACGCACCGGTCGTTAAGTTTTTGCAAAAGATTCTTCTCGATGCGATCAATATGGGCGCATCGGATTTGCATTTTGAACCGTTCGAAAAGTTCTACCGGATCCGGTTCCGGATCGACGGTGTGCTACGGGACATCGCGCAGCCGCCGCTTGCGATCAAGGAAAAACTGGCATCGCGGATAAAGGTGATTTCAAAACTCGATATTTCGGAAAAGCGCGTACCGCAGGATGGACGCATGAAATTGGTGGTCTCGAAAAACCGCGCGATTGACTTCCGAGTGAGTACGCTGCCTACGCTGTTCGGCGAGAAGATCGTCATGCGTATTCTCGACGCAACCCAGGCCCAGATGGGCATCGAGTCGCTGGGCTACGATCCGGACCAGAAGGAAATGCTGCTGGAAGCAATCCAGCGTCCTTACGGAATGGTTCTGGTGACCGGTCCGACCGGCTCGGGTAAAACGGTGTCGCTTTATACCTGCCTGAACATTCTCAATAAGCCAGGCATCAACATCTCCACCGCGGAAGATCCGGCTGAAATTAACTTGCCGGGCGTGAATCAGGTTAACGTCAATGACCGTGCGGGCCTTACCTTTGCCGTCGCTTTGAAGGCATTCCTCCGCCAGGATCCCGACATCATCATGGTTGGTGAGATCCGGGATCTGGAGACTGCCGATATCGCGATCAAGGCCGCACAAACGGGTCATATGGTGTTTTCCACGCTCCATACCAACGATGCACCGTCGACGCTGACGCGCCTGATGAATATGGGCGTTGCGCCGTTCAATATCGCCTCATCCGTCATCATGATTACCGCGCAGCGACTCGCGCGCCGCCTCTGCACCTGCAAGCAGGCTGCAGCCATTCCTGACGAGACGCTGATCGAGGCGGGATTCAAGGAAGAAGAACTGGACGGGACATGGGTGCCGTATAAAGCCGTCGGCTGCGAACGCTGCAGCGGCAGCGGGTACAAAGGCCGCGTCGGCATCTACCAGATCATGCCCATCAGCGAAGACATCGAACGCATCATTCTCGCCCACGGCACCGCACTCGAAATCGAAGAGCAGGCACGCAACGATGGCGTAAAAACCTTGCGTGAAGCCGGCTTGGTGAAAGTAAAACAAGGACTGACAAGCCTTGAAGAAGTGCTCAACTGCACCAACCAATAAGGAAGAGGAAGACCATGGCCACTGCAGGGCGTAAAGTTGCAAGCTCAGGTCAGATCAAGGAAATGATTTTTGCCTGGGAAGGCAAAGACAAGAGCGGCAAAATAATCAAGGGCGAACTTCGCGCAAATGGCGAGGCTAGCGTCAACGTGACGTTGCGCCGCCAGGGCATTCTCGTGACGAAGGTGAAAAAGAAAACCTTCCGCAGCGGGAAGAAGATTACTGAAAAGGACATCAGCTTGTTTACCAGGCAGTTGGCGACGATGATGAAGGCTGGCGTGCCGTTGCTGCAGTCCTTCGATATCGTCGCAAAGGGCCATTCCAACCCCTCGGTATCAAAGCTGATTCAGGACATCCGCTCGGATGTGGAAACGGGTAGCAGCCTGAATCAGGCGTTCCGGAAGTTTCCACTGTATTTCGACAATCTTTTCTGCAATCTCGTCGCAGCCGGAGAACAGGCCGGTATCCTCGAAGACTTGCTCACCCGTCTCGCGATCTACAAGGAAAAGACCCTCGCAATCAAAGGCAAGATCAAGTCGGCACTCTTTTATCCGGTGTCGATTCTGGTTGTTGCTTTCGTGGTGACCGCCGTGATCATGATCTGGGTGGTTCCGGCGTTCAAGGAGGTGTTCAAAAGCTTCGGTGCGGACTTGCCCGCGCCGACGCTCATCGTCATGTCGATTTCCGACTTTTTTGTCGCCTATTGGTATCTGATTTTCGGCTCCATCTTCACCACCCTGTACTTGTTCTTCCAGTCATGGAAGCGCTCCTACAAAGTGCAGCGCTTCATGGACAAGGCCCTGTTGCAGGCTCCCATCTTCGGAAGCGTGGTCAGGAAGGCAACCATTGCGCGCTGGACCAGGACATTGGCAACCATGTTCGCCGCTGGCGTACCTCTGGTGGAGTCCCTTGACTCGGTCGGCGGCGCATCAGGCAATGCCGTTTACATGGATGCAACGAAAAAAATCCAGACCGAGGTAAGCACCGGTACAAGCCTAACGGTTGCCATGCAGAACGCGGATGTGTTTCCGAACATGGTGACGCAGATGGTATCGATCGGCGAAGAGTCCGGTGCACTCGATCAAATGCTGAGCAAGGTAGCCGATTTTTATGAGGCCGAAGTGGACGAGGCCGTGGCCTCTCTTTCAAGCCTGATGGAACCGCTGATCATGGCCATTCTGGGTGTGCTGATCGGCGGCTTGGTCATTGCAATGTATCTGCCTATCTTCAAACTCGGCGCTGTTGTGTGATGGGAGACGCGGTACTCTTCGCCCCGCCCGGCATGGTGGTCGCGACCGTGTATGCCGGGATTGTGGGCTTGCTGATAGGAAGTTTCCTCAACGTCGTGATCCACCGCCTGCCACGGATGATGCAGCGCGAATCCGACAACTATGTTGCCCATGAAAGCGGCAAGCCCTTGCCGCATACCGACCGTTATAATCTGATGGTGCCCCGTTCCGCCTGTCCGCATTGCGGCCATCGGATCACTGCGCTCGAGAATGTGCCGGTGATCAGTTATTTGGCCTTGGGCGGCAAATGCAGGCAATGCAAGGCACCAATATCGATCCGCTATCCGGCAATCGAGTTGCTGACAGGAGCGCTATCGGCGTTCGTAATCTGGCGTTTCGGCAGTGGCGTAGTAGGACTTGCGACGCTGTTGTTCATCTATTTCCTGATCGCGATGACATTCATCGATGCGGACACGCAATTATTGCCTGACGATCTGACATTGCCACTCCTCTGGTGCGGTTTGTTATTCAACATGAATGCGTCATTTGTGCCGCTGGACGAGGCAGTGATAGGCGCAGTGGCCGGCTACCTGAGCCTGTGGAGCGTTTATTGGCTGTTCAAGCTCGCGACTGGCAAGGAAGGCATGGGCTACGGCGACTTCAAGCTTCTCGCGGCTCTGGGCGCATGGATGGGATGGAAAATGCTGCCGATCATCATCCTGCTTTCATCGGTCGTTGGTGCGATCGTCGGCATTGCACTGATTGTTCTTACCAAGCGTGGCCGTGACAACCCGATTCCCTTCGGTCCCTATTTGGCGGTGGCGGGCCTCATCGCTTTGTTATACGGAAAATCGCTCACGCAAGCCTATCTCGGCTTTGCAATCTAAATCATGGCTACCCCAGAACATTCACATGCGCGCTTTTCGGTTGGATTGACCGGCGGTATAGGAAGCGGCAAAACGACGGTATCGGATATGTTCGCTGAAAGAGGCGCCGCCATTATCGATACCGACACGATTGCGCATGCGTTGACTGCGCCGGGCGGAATTGCAATTCCTGCCATACACGCGCAGTTTGGCGAAGCGTTTCTCACTGCCGATGGTGCGATGGACAGGACGAAGGTGCGCGAATATGTATTCGCACAACCGGAAGCGAAAGCGCGTCTGGAGGCGATACTCCACCCTTTGATCCGCATCGAAACCGAGCGCGCTGCCGCCGAAGCAGCGGGTGCCTATCTGCTTTTTGTCGTACCTCTGCTGGTTGAATCGGGTTCCTGGAAACAGCGGGTCAATCGTGTCCTGGTCATTGATTGCCCTGAGTCGCTTCAAGTCGCGCGCGTCGTTCGCCGCAGCGGATTAAGCGAATCGCAGGTGTACGCAATCATGGGGGCGCAAACGACTCGTACCGAACGACTTGCTGCGGCTGACGACGTCATCGTCAATGACGACGGGACAGATGCGTTGCGACCCCAGGTGGACAGATTACATGCGCTATATCTGTCGATGAGTTCCGCCCGGTCATAGGGCAGCCATGCATTTGTAATTTTTCATCGCTTCGTTCAGAATCACGTAATTGTCGTTCAGCCGAACTATTAAGGGATGCCACTTTGATCACCTACGAATACCCTTTCAATGAGCGTATTCGCACTTTGTTGCGGCTAGAAGACTTGTATGAAAAATTCGTTTTTTTTCTATACCAGGAACATCCTCAGCAGCACCACATCGCTCTCTCCACCATTTTTGAAATGCTTGAGGTCGCCGGCCGCGCGGACCTGAAGTCGGATCTGCTGCAGGAACTCGAACGGCAGAAGCAGACGCTACTCGGATTCAAAACCAATCCCAATGTCGAAACCGAACGGCTCAATGCCGTGCTGGCCGACGTCGACCGCAGCAGCGCGGCCCTGATGGCGGCACAGGGCAAGACCGGGCAGAACGTGCGTGACAATGAATGGCTGATGAGCATCCGCGGAAGGACGATCATCCCCGGCGGCGCCTGCGAATTCGATCTTCCCTCCTACTATGCCTGGCAGCAGCATTCGGCACAGCAACGCTTCAACGATATATCGAACTGGTTCGCTCCACTGGCGCCGCTCTTCGACGCAATTGGTGTCGTGTTGCGCTTGCTGCGTGAATCGGGACGTTCTTCAAAAACCATAGCGCAGGCAGGCAACTACCAGCAGATGTTGCAGGGCAAGGTCTATCAAATGCTCAGGCTGACGATCGACCAGAATCTTGGCGCCATCCCGGAAATTTCAGCGAACAAATATATGCTCTGGGTCCGATTCACGTCACAGGACGGCGACATGAAGCCGAAGTCGTACGAGAACGACGTACCTTTTGAGCTTACGCTCTGCAATTTCTGAGCTGCGCCTCGTTCCGTCTTTGGATGGCGGCGAGCGCGATTCCTGCAAACCTTTCGTCGACAACTATAATGATCGCCTTAACGAACTGATTGTTTTGGAGGTTTCATGGCAACCATTGTGGATTGTCCGACATGCGGGAAAAAGGTGGAGTGGTCCGAGGCAAGCAAGTTTCGCCCCTTTTGCTCCAATCGATGCAAGCAAATCGATCTCGGCGCGTGGGCCGAGGAAAAGTATGCGATTCCGGCAGTGACGCCGCCGAAGGATTTTGACGACGACAGCATACCGCCGCAGTAATCAATCCTGCGCCGCTGATCCGTAGCGCAATCGATCAAGCCATTCAATAAGGGGAATCGTTGCAGGAAGCAATGGTTCCACACCCACACTTCCCTGCCAGGCGAATGCCTGTCCTTCCAGGCTTTGTGGCTCACCTTGCCACTCGCGGCTGATATAAAAATGCAGGCGTACATGCGCATGCGGATAGACATGCTCCACACAACACCACGGCTCCCCGGAGACAAGGGAGATGCCCAATTCTTCGACGAACTCCCGCTTGAGCGCATCGAAGATGGATTCATCTGCTTCTACTTTTCCGCCGGGGAATTCCCAGTAGCCGGGATAAGGCTTTCCCTCTGGCCGCTGACCGAGTAATACATCGCCGTTCTGCTTCATCAGGATGCCGACCGCGACGTCGATCGGTGCGCTATGGGTCGATACCATCGATTAGCTTGCCGATTCGGCAATCTTGCCGGCATAGTCTCTCGCGAATTGCCAGGCCACCCTTCCCGACCGCGAGCCGCGTTGCAGCGCCCATCGCAGCGCATCGCCCCGCGCCGCTTCCACCTGTTGCGCGTTGCATCCGAAATGCGCCAGCCAGTGCCCAACGATGGCCAGATAATCGTCTTGCTTGAATGAGTAAAACGAGACCCATAATCCGAACCGCTCGGACAGGGAAATTTTTTCTTCGACCGTTTCGCCGGGATGGAGGTCTCCATCTTCAGTATGAGTATAAGTGGCGTTGTCGGACATCCGTTCCGGCATCAAGTGACGGCGATTCGACGTCGCATAGATCAGCACATTGTCCGATTGCGCCGCAATACTGCCGTCAAGTGCAACCTTCAGTGCCTTGTAGCCGCTTTCGCCTTCCTCGAACGACAAATCGTCGCAAAAAATAATGAAGCGCTCCGGCCGGCCCGCGACCAGATCCACGATGTCGGGCAGGTCCGCGAGATCATCCTTGTCCACTTCGATCAGCCTCAAGCCATACTGTGCATACTGGTTCAGACATGCCTTGATCAAGGATGATTTACCGGTACCTCGCGCTCCGGTCAGAAGCACGTTGTTGGCCGGTTTGCCATGTACGAATTGCCGTGTGTTCTGTTCGATCTGCTGCTTCTGCACATCGATGTGATGCAGATCCGACAGCGCAATCGGCGCGATGTGTCCGACCGGTTGCAAGTAACCGCGTGCGTTGCCCGCAGATTTTCGCCAGCGGAATGCCCGCCCGGCGTTCCAGTCGGGCTGTGTCCCCGCCTGCGGCAGAATCGCTTCGATACGCGCCAGCAAGGCTTCGGCGCGGACGAGAAATTGATCGAGCTGCGTCATGGCGATTCCGAATCAGGAGCGGTAATCCGCATTGATACTGACATAGTCATGCGACAGATCGCAGGTCCAGATGGTGGCTGCGGCATCGCCCCGCGCCAGCTTGACCCGGATCGTGATCTCGCTTTGCTTCATCACCCGCTGGCCGTCAGCTTCCTGGTAATCAGGATGACGTCCACCATTACGTGCCACCCACACGTCATCGAGATAGAGATTCAGTTTCGACACATCGAGATCGTCGATACCGGCGTAGCCGATGGCTGCAAGAATCCGTCCCAGGTTCGGGTCGGACGCGAAGAAGGCAGTCTTCACCAGCGGCGAATGCCCGATCGAATAAGCGATCTTGCGGCACTCCTCGACGCTCGCCCCTTCTTCCACCGTGATGGTCATGAATTTGGTCGCGCCTTCGCCATCGCGAATGATGAGCTGGGCGAGTTCCTGCGACAAGCCGATGACGGCCTCCGACAGCGCGGCATATTCCGGTGAATCCATATCATTGACTTCGACATCCGATGCGCCGGTTGCCATCAGAATGAAGGAATCGTTGGTCGACGTGTCGCCATCAATGGTGATGCAGTTGAAAGACTTGTCCGCCGCCGCCTTGACCAGGTGATCCAGAACCGGCTGGGCCACTTTGGCATCCATGGCA
>NZ_DASZBA010000141.1:0-23648 GCF_035944575.1 Noviherbaspirillum sp. | reverse complement strand
CGCCTGGATCGGGCATTTTGCATTCGAGAAGAACCAGCCGATGACGTTCAAGCATCCGGTGTATTCATTCATGGGCGATTGGGTGATGTACTGGCAGATGCTGACCGGTCAGGCGTCATTTTAACGGCGCCTTATGCGCGTCTGCTGAAGTAGCCAGCCAGTGGCTGGCTCAAGCCCTGCTCGATCACGCTTTCAACCCGTTCGGCAAGAAGCGGATTGCCGGACGGATTGAACACGAATAGCCGGTACACATCGGCGACCCGCAGTTGATGCGGATTCGCCAACAAACTCCATTGATCCAGCCCCTCGCCTACGCGCCGGCCCCACGGCACGCGTTTCGGCGCGGCTGCTTTCACACGGCCTACCCATCCGGCTTCCAGCATTTTTTCCAGGAGACTTTCCGATTCATCGAATCCGAGCCGGGTGGTCTGCCGAAGCGTGGGCGCATCCACCGCTGCGGAACCGCCGCGCTCCCGGGCGTCATGGAGAACCTTCAGGATCGCCATCGCGTCCATGAATGCGCCTCCTGGCTTAGGCACATGCCACCACCGCTCGAATTTCACCACCGGCAATGCAGCGGCAAAGACCGCGCCCAGCAGAATGATCAGCCATGAGACATAGACCCATAGCAGAAATATCGGCATCGCGGCCAGCGCACCGTATATGACGGTATAGGTCGGGAACTTCGAGATGAATACAGCGAAGATGCGCTTCGCGATCTCAAACGCGGTGGCCGCCAGCAGTCCGCCGCATGCCGCATCGCGCCAGTCGACGCCCCGGTTTGGCACAGCGATGTACAGCAGGGAGAATGCAACCGTGGTCAGCAGGATGGATAACGTTGAATAGAAGAAGCTGCCCATGAGCGTCGTTTGCTTGACAACACCATTGGTGACCGTGAACAGCGACGACGTCACGCTGATCGAAATACCGATCAGCAGCGGGCCCAGGGTCATCACCGCCCAATACACCACCAGCCGTTGTGCGAGCGGCCGCGAATTCTTGACACGCCATATCTGGTTGAATGCGCGATCGATCGTCAGCAGCATGGCGACCGCCGTCAGAACCAGCGCAATGGCACCGATGGCCGAGAGCCGGGTTGCCTTGGTAGCGAACTGGCTGAGATTGCCGAGAATCGTATTGGCGATCGTCTTCGGCATCAGGCTCTGGATGAAATACCCTTCCAGCGATGCACGGAAGGCATTGAAGAGCGGAAAAGTGGTGAAGATGGCGAGCGCGATCGTCAGCATCGGCACCAGCGCCAGCACGGTGGTAAAGGTCAGGCTGCCGGCGACCTGCGGCAAACGCTCCTCGTCCAGGCGACGGCGCGCGAAACGCAGCAGATCGCGCGCCTGATCCCACGGCACCTGGCGCAGTATAGGCAGATTCAGAAAACCCATTCGCTTGGCATTCGGACGGTCCAACATGGATTGGTAAGGCGATAATGGCCGGTCAAAGCGCCCTATAATACCAAGCATGAATCCAAGTTCCCCAACCATCCTTGTCCTATATTATTCCCGCCACGGTTCCACCCGCAAATTAGCGGACTTCATCGCGCAAGGCGTTGAAAGCGTGCCCGGGTGCGATGCCCGCCTGCGCACGGTGCCCGCGGTATCCACGGTGACCGAGGCGACCGAGCCGGAGGTGCCGAAGGAAGGCGCGCCATATGTCGAATTAAAGGATCTTGAACAATGCGCCGGGCTTGCGCTCGGCTCGCCAACCCGGTTCGGCAATATGGCGGCGCCCATGAAGTATTTCTGGGACGGCACGAGCAGCCAGTGGCTGTCCGGCGCGCTGGCGGGGAAGCCGGCCTGCGTTTTCACCTCCACTGGTAGCCTGCACGGCGGCCAGGAATCGACACTGCTGTCGATGATGATTCCATTGTTCCATCACGGCATGCTGGTGATGGGATTGCCCTATACCCACCCTGCTCTCATGTCCACCGCCAGCGGCGGCACCCCGTATGGTGCCAGTCATTGGTCGGGCGTGAATGGCAACCAGCCGATGTCGGAAGATACCAGGACGCTCGCGATCGCTTTGGGCAAGCGCCTGGCAGAATCGGCCATCAAGTTACGAGGCAACTAATGCAACAAAATCCGCTGCACAAGGTCTTTTATATAGGCACCGTCAGTAGCCTGATCGCACTGATCGCGCTTTGTGTTGCCTGGGAGCTGGTACTCGCGCCCCTGCGGCCGGGCGGCTCCTGGCTGGTACTGAAAGTGATACCCCTGCTGTTGCCGCTGCGCGGCGTGTTGAAGCGCGACCTTTACACGATGCAATGGTCTTCCATGCTGATTCTGCTCTACCTCACCGAAGGTATCGTGCGGGGAGCGAGCGATCCGGGATTGTCGGCTACGCTAGGGTGGATAGAGGCGGCACTGGTATGTGTGTTTTTCTTTTGCTGCATCCTGTTCTTGCGGCCCTACAAACAGGAAGCGAAAAAGCTGGCGCAGCAAGTCATTCAAAAAGCATCCAAATAATCGAACTCGTCAATGAATGAATTTCTCGATCAATGCCGTAATGCGATCGGCACGGCCCATGTCCTGACCGAGGCGGCCGATACCGCGGGTTACCTGACCGACTGGCGCCGCCGCTTTACCGGACGCGCCCTCGCAGTGGTGAAACCAGCGTCCACTGAAGAAGTCGCGGCCATCGTGCGCCTGTGCAATCAGTTCCGGGTGCCGATCGTGCCCCAGGGCGGCAATACCGGCCTGGTTCTCGGCAGCGTGCCGGACACCAGCGGCAATGCGATCGTGCTGTCCCTCAATCGCTTGAATAGGGTGCGGGCGGTTGATACGATCAACAACACCATGACGGTGGAATCCGGGTGCATTCTCGAACAGATACAGAACGTCGCATCGGAAGCGGGACGCCTTTTCCCGCTGTCGCTGGCGGCCGAAGGCAGTTGCACGATCGGCGGCAATCTGGCGACCAACGCGGGCGGCACCGCGGTTCTTCGCTACGGCAACATGCGCGAACTCTGTCTCGGCCTGGAAGTGGTGACTGCGCAGGGCGAGGTATGGAGCGGTCTGCGGGGCCTGCGCAAGGACAACACCGGCTACGATTTGCGGGACTTGTTCATCGGCGCCGAAGGCACGCTGGGCATCATCACCGCCGCAGTCCTCAAACTCTTCCCTCAACCCAAAGCCCAGCTGACCGCGCTTGCGGCGATGCGTACGCCGGACGATGCGCTGAAGCTCCTGAATCTGGCGCAGGCGCGATGCGGTGCGACCCTGACCGCTTTTGAGTTGATGTCGGATTTCTGCCTCCAACTGGTAGCCAAGCATTTTCCGCAGATGCGCCTGCCGTTCGCCGAGCCTCATGCACAGTATGCACTGCTTGAATTATCGGACAATGAATCGGAAGACCATGCGAATCAGGCATTGGAAGCAGTCATTGCCGATGCCCTGGAGGGAGACGTGATTCAGGATGCAGTTGTCGCATCGTCGATTGCCCAGTCGAAGGCGTTGTGGAATCTGCGCGAACACATCCCGCTCGCCCAGGCGGAAGAAGGCAAGAACATCAAGCACGACATTTCGGTGCCGATTTCCCGCATCGGCGACTTCATCCGCAAGACCGATGTCGCGCTGCAGCAGGCTTTCCCGGGATGCCGCCTGGTGACATTCGGCCATCTCGGCGACGGCAACCTGCACTACAACGTGTCGCCGCCTGAAAATGGTTCCGACGATGAATTCATCGCCCGCCAGGATGCGATCAATCTGGTCGTGCATGACAGCGTTGACAGCTTCGGCGGATCGATTTCCGCCGAACACGGACTCGGCGCCCTGAAGCGCGAGGAAGTACGCCGCTATAAGTCGGACGTCGAGATGGCGTTGATGCAATCGGTGAAAAATGCGCTCGACCCGCTGGGGATCATGAACCCGGGCAAGGTCGTCTAGCAACCGCTTCAAGCAAGAACATCAATAGTTGAACTTCGAGGGAGGCGGCATGCTGCTGCGCACGTTATTGTTTTCCGTTTTCATCGCGGCATCGGCCCCCGCACTTGCAATCTACAAATGCGAATCAGGCGGAAAGATCGGCTACAGCGACGCGCCCTGCCCCAATGGCCGCAAGCTGGATGTTGACAGTGCGCCGCCGCCGGACGCCCAGTCGGCCAAGGATCAAGCAAGGCGGGATAAAGCTACGCTCAGGCGCATCGATGCCGAGAAGCGCAAGCTTGAAGCTCAGGAAGAGAAGGAACACCGCCGCACGGCACATGCCAGCGCGGCCAGAGAGAGGAAATGCAAAACCCTCGCGATGCGGTCAAAGTGGGCCGATCAAGACGCCGCATCCGCCACCGGCAAATCCGCGCACAAGGCAAAGCTCAAGGCCAGCCGTCTAGCAGAGCAGTTCATGATGGAGTGCGACAGCAAGTCCAGGCTCGAAGGCACCTGAATCACATTTGCAATGTCTGCCGCGCAAGCGGCCTTTGCTTCAGCTATCCGTGTTCAACCGCAGCAGAAGCCGACGACTGCATATTCCTTGCGTCGACCACCTGCTTCAATGCCGCCGCAAGGCTGTCCAGCTGACGTTGACCGGACACCATGATGGAAGGCAGTCCGCAAGCACGAACCGCTTGTTCAAGATTTCGGAGCGCATCCAACTCGGCGCCCAACTCGTCATGGCGTTGCAATGCTGGCGTCATTACGTTTCCCTAAAAGGTCATAGAAGTCGCCTAGACCGGTGAATCTCGGCATTTGTTCCGGCCAGAAAAGATTCCACCAACATTTTTTTTGGCTCTGTGGCAAGGGCTGCAACATTAAAGCCAGTCTTTTGCCAGACTATAAACGACCAGTCGCATAACTGCGTATGGTGATTGAAGTGATTCAGCCTTTACATCGATATCGCTTCGGGGGCAAAGATTTCAGAAGGAGAATTGCTGATGGCGGAGATCCAGATCGGTCCGGAAGTGAATGAACTGCATCTCGATGAAGAGTCCGAAACAGAAGAGTGGCCTGCCCAACAGGAGTCGAACCTGTGACCTACGGCTTAGAAGGCCGTTGCTCTATCCAGCTGAGCTATGGGCAGTCATCGAACGAAAAACGATGCGTGTGCATCGGTTCGCTCGCCGCGGGATATTACCCTTATTACCGCATCGTTTCAACCAATCACCTGCACTATCGATTAGTAACTTCAACAGCTTGGGTTGAAGAAGATTTTGTGCCAGCTTGATATCGCTTGATCTTGACTCCTATTCATCTGCGAGGAACAGCCGATAAGTCAAGCCAATAGAGGTATGCAAACTGTGCAATGCCCTGACCCCACTCAAGCTATCCACAGCCATGCTGCATAAACATGTGGATAAACTGCAGGAAAGATAGGGATAAGTCTATAACCCCATGATTTGAAGAACAAAATTTCATTTGATCAAATTTGAGGCAATGGGGTGGATAACTTCTCGACCGATATAAGGCTAGATGTGCTGCCCCAAAAAAGTCAGCCTTGCGCAGTAAAAATCCTATGGGAGTCTAGCTATAGCCATTGGAGATTCTGATCGCCCCTGCGTCGATGTAATCATTCCGCCCACATCAAGTTAAAAAGCCTGCAAATGATTTGTCTGTGGGCGAACGGCAGTATTCGGGTGCGTGCGGAGACCGTTGTCAAAAGAAAACCCACAAGCCGTGAGGGTGTGGGTCAAAAGCACAGTCCTTCCTAGGAGACTACGCGTTGCTATGGTCAGCATAGGCCACCAAGGTGGAAAGGCACTGTTTTTAATCAACTGACTTCGCGGTACGTGCTGCCTGAAATCATTCTTTCAACGCGCACTATCAATGGCATAAAGGGTTCTATTCAAACCTATCTCGCCATGTCGAATTGAAGGGCGTGAGATACGACTACAGCACCAAAAGAAAAAGGGTTTAAGAGATTGAAATCTCTTAAACCCTTTTGACTACTGCAAATATTGGTCGGAGTACAAGGATTCGAACCTTGGACCCCCTGGTCCCAAACCAGGTGCGCTACCGGGCTGCGCCACACTCCGAGAAGGGCGATCATACCGGACCAAGGCGTTCAGGTCAATTGATTCTGTTTCGGTGCGCTGCTTATTATCAATATATTTCGCTATCAAACCAGAGTCCGTTCGCTCTCAAAATACCGATCCTGTCCGGAAATCGGGTCCCGAAAGGATATTGATCGCGCAAGCAGTTTGAGTGGCGACGACATGTCATCGGCCTTGCAGGGTTGCGCATCCGGATAGAATCCGTCATTCAAAATCGGAATTCCCAAAGCTGCAAGATGCACGCGCAGCTGGTGTTTTCTTCCGGTGAAAGGACGAAGTCGATACAACGCGACTTCGCCTCGTCTCTCCATAATGTCGATCAGGGTTTCCGAGTTCGGCTCGCCGTCGGACTCTGTCATGCGAAAGAACGGCGTGCCGTCCACCATCCGACTGCGGTACATCAGCGGAAATTCGAGATTGCCGGCATATGGAGCGAGCGCCTCATAGACCTTGCCGACTTCGCGCCTCTGAAATAACGATTGAAACTGTCCGCGGGTTGCAGGATCACAGGAGAAGACCACAATGCCTGCGGTTTCCCTGTCTATCCGATGAATTGGCGTCAGATGATCAAGTCCGGTACTTCGCTTCAAGCGGACCAATAAGGTTTCGTGTAAAAACCGACCCGATGGGATGACCGGCAGGAAGTGCGGTTTGTCGGCCACCAGGATGTGCTCATCCAAATGGAGGATCTTCTCCGCGAAGGGGATGGGCGTTTCCTGATGCAGTTCGCGGTAGTAGAAAACGCATGCGCCCCTGCGAAAGGGGCTGTCCGGAACCAGCCGCGTTCCTGCGCCATCCCGGACTTCTTCCTTACGCATGCGTTCCAGCCAGGTGGCCTCGCCCACATCCGGAAAACGGTCCACCAAAAAGGAAAGCACCGTGCTCCAAGGACCATCCGGCAGCCATATATAGCTAGGGCTGACACCCGCGCGAACAGGGAGCGGCGCTTTCAACTTGCATCCATGGAGCCGGCGTCAGGCAGTGATCTTCCCGGCGATACGGCGTGCCATCTTGTCAGCGGTCTCGGCATTCTTTGCCTCCACCATCACGCGGATCAGAGGCTCCGTACCGGAGGCGCGTATGAGCACCCTGCCGTGGTCGCCGAGTTCGGACTCCACGATCTCCTTTTCGGTCTGCAGCGCTTCGTTCTTCTGCCAGTCGAAGCCAGGTGCGACCTTGACATTGATCAGGCACTGTGGATAGAGCGTGATGTCTTCAGTGCATTGCGCCAGCGTCTTGCCGCTGCGCTTCAAGGCAGACAGCACTTGCAGGGCCGATACGATACCGTCGCCCGTCGTGTGCTTGTCGAGGAATAACAGGTGCCCGGAGCCTTCGCCGCCGATCAGCCAACCCTTCTGCTGCAGTACTTCGAGGACATAGCGGTCCCCTACTTTGGCGCGGGCGAAGCCGACGCCCATTTGCTTGAATGCGACTTCCAGCGCCATGTTCGTCATCAAGGTGCCTACCGCGCCCTGGACCGGCACGGTATTCATCCTATCCTTAACCATTACATACAACAGCTCATCGCCGTTATAGGCACGTCCGGTATTGTCGACCATCAGCAGCCGATCCGCATCGCCGTCGAGCGCGATGCCAAGATCGGCATTGTGCTCCTTCACTGCGGCGGACAGGTTCGTTGGGACGGTCGCACCGACTCCGTCGTTGATATTCAGGCCGTTCGGCTGGTTGCCGATCGCGACCACCTCGGCACCCAGCTCATGAAAGACATCCGGGGCGATGTGATAAGCGGCACCATGTGCGCAGTCGACGACGATCTTCAGTCCGCGTAAATCGAGCTCGGTGGGGAATGTGCTTTTGCAAAATTCGATGTACCTGCCCTGCGCGTCGAAGAGGCGTTTGGCCTTGCCCAGTTTTTCCGATGACACGCACTCGATAGGCGCATCGAGCGCCGCCTCGATCGCTGCCTCCACCGCGTCCGGCAGCTTGTTGCCCGATGCATCAAAAAATTTGATGCCATTATCCTGATATGGATTATGCGATGCGGAGATAACCACGCCCGCCGATAATCGCAGGGCCCGCGTCAGATAGGCGATCGCAGGGGTCGGCATGGGGCCCGCCAGCATCACATCGACCCCGGCAGCCGCAAATCCCGCCTCCAGCGCCGCTTCCAGCATGTAACCGGAGATGCGCGTGTCCTTGCCGATCAGTACCGTCGGTCGGCCTGCGACCGTATCACCCTGCGCCAGCACCTTGCCGGCGGCGAACCCGAGTCGCATCACAAAATCCGGCGTAATCGGTGCCTCACCAACGCGCCCGCGCACGCCATCGGTTCCAAAGTATTTTCTTGTCATGATTTATCCAGGTTGATATTGGGTGGCTGCCTGCCACACTTTCAATGCATCCACGGTCTCGGCCACGTCATGCACCCTGATTATCCGGGCCCCTTGGGTCGCCGCGAACAAAGCCGCCGCAACGCTTCCGGCGACCCGCTGATCGACCGGCTTGCCGGTAATGGTGCCAATCATCGACTTTCGGGACAGGCCGGCCAACAGCGGCATCCCAAGATCGATTTGCATTTGACTAATGTTTTTCAGCAGCGCCAGATTATGCACCATCGCTTTACCAAACCCAAAGCCGGGGTCCACGCACATTCGCTCATCCGCGATGCCGTTGGCGCGCGCCGCCTCGACGCGCTCCCGCAAAAATGCGGTCACCTCGGCGACGACATCCTGATATTGAGGTTTGTCCTGCATCGTGGAAGGATCACGCAGCATATGCATGATACATAGCGCGCAATCGCTCTCTTTGACGACTCGCAACGCATCATTTGCCCTGAAGCCATAAATGTCATTGATCATGTCCGCACCGGCCTCCAGTGCTTCGGCCATGACCACGGGCTTGCAGGTATCGACCGACAAAGGCTTGCCGCAGTCCCTTAGCGCATAAACGACAGGCAGCACCCTTTCCAGTTCTTCTTCCAGCGACAGCGGTTGTGCCCCGGGACGGCTGGATTCGCCGCCGATATCGATGATATCAACGCCATCCGCAAGCATCTGCTCGGCGTGCGACAAAGCCGAGTCGAGGGAATGGAATTGACCACCGTCCGAAAACGAGTCGGGAGTTATATTGAGTATGCCCATGACGAGTGGTCGGGCATTGGCGCCGTTCATCGCAAAACGAAAGCGGCCGCATTGAAAGTATTGTTGGGTCATGGCCGGGATAATCTACAAACAAAAAGGGTGAGGATCACTCCTCACCCTTCCTGGATACATCTGGCGTTACACCATCGGCGCAGTTTATGCCGGTGCTGTCGCGTTCGGCGACACGCCGCCCGACGCGTTGTCGGTTGGCGATTTGCGGGCCGGTACGCCGGCCTTCGGCGGACGCGGCTGATGGCCTGCCATGATGTCGTCGATCTGCTCTGCATCAAGCGTTTCCCACTCGAGCAATGCATGCGCCATGATCTCGACTTTATCCTGATTTTCCTCCAGCAGACGGCGGGACAACGCGTATTGCGCATCCAGAATGGAACGGATTTCCGTATCCACTTTTTGCTGAGTCGCTTCGGACACGGTTTTTGAGGACATGCGACCGAAATAAGCGTCCTGTTCAGTATCCTCGTAGACCATGGTGCCAAGCGTTTCCGACATACCGTAACGCGTCACCATTGCGCGGGCCAGCTTGGTGGCACGCTCAAAGTCGTTCGATGCGCCGGTTGACATCTGATGCATGAAAATCTCTTCCGCGATACGGCCTGCAAACAGAATCGCGATTTCCTCCAGCATCTTGTCCTTGTACATATTGACGCGGTCATGCTCGGGAAGCTGCCATGTCAGGCCAAGTGCGAAACCGCGCGGCATGATCGTGACCTTGTGGACAGGATCGGCTTTCGGAAGCAGCTTCGCCACCACTGCATGCCCTGATTCGTGGAATGCAGTATTGCGACGCTCCTCTTCCCGCATGACCGCCGATTTCCGCTCGGGACCCATGACGATCTTGTCTTTCGCATCTTCGAAATCCTGCATTTCAACGAGTCGCTTGTTGCGTCGTGCCGCAAACAATGCCGCCTCGTTCACCAGGTTCGCCAGATCGGCTCCGGAGAATCCCGGGGTGCCCCGCGCCAAAATGTCGGCTTTGACATCTGGTGCAATCGGGACCTTACGCATATGGACATAAAGGATTTGCTCACGGCCGCGGATATCGGGCAGACCAACCATGACCTGGCGGTCGAAACGACCGGGACGCAGCAATGCCTTGTCCAGCACGTCGGCGCGGTTGGTCGCCGCAATGACGATGACACCGGAATTGGCCTCGAAGCCATCCATTTCAACGAGGAGCTGATTCAGCGTCTGCTCGCGCTCGTCATTTCCACCGCCCATGCCGGCACCGCGATGACGGCCAACGGCATCGATCTCGTCGATGAAGATGATGCATGGGGAATGCTTTTTGGCATTTTCGAACATGTCGCGTACACGGGAAGCACCGACACCGACAAACATCTCCACGAAATCCGAACCGGAGATAGTGAAAAACGGCACTTTCGCTTCGCCGGCGATCGCGCGTGCCAGCAGAGTCTTACCGGTACCCGGAGGGCCGACCATCAGCACGCCTCGTGGAATACGGCCGCCCAGCTTCTGGAATTTGGTCGGGTCGCGCAGGAAGTCGACCAGTTCCTGCACTTCTTCCTTGGCCTCATCGCAACCGGCCACATCGGCAAACGTAACCGTATTGTTGGCCTCGTCGAGCATGCGCGCTTTAGACCGCCCGAAGGAGAAGGCGCCGCCTTTTCCGCCCCCCTGCATCTGCCGCATGAAAAACACCCATACACCGATCAGCAGCAGCATCGGGAACCAGGAAATGAATACCTGGGAAAGGAATGATTGTTCTTCTGGTTGCTTGACGTCGAACTTGACGCCGTTATTAATCAAATCGCCGATCAGTCCCCTGTCGAGGTAGGTGACTGCGGTCTTGATGCGCTTGCCGTCCTGGGTCGTCGCGACGATGGTACGGTCTTCGATGGTTGCTTCCTTGATGCGCTTGGACTTGACTTCGTCCAGGAAGTCCGAATAGGGAACGGAGGTAGCACCGCCGGCCAGGGTACGTCCGTCGAACTGCTTGAAGACGGTGAAAAGCACCAGGGCAATAACCACCCATATGGCGGCTTTGGAAAACATATTGTTCACTAGAACTCCTTAGACGCTGACACGCCCATATTGATATAGCTTGTAAAATTAATTCTACCTGCAATAATCAGCGCTTGCTAGGCTGCATATGCGGCAAAACCCTTGAAAGACAAGGGTTTGTACGGTATTTGCGGGTAATCAAGAGGGGTTTTTGAGCGTTTTGCCCAATAAAAAGATTTCCGAGGACTTATCCCGGCTGGCCTTGGGTTTCTTGGAGGACACGTTTTTGAACTCTTCCCGGAATTTTTCTACAAGCTGTGTATAGCCGGGACCATTAAAACATTTGACGAGCAAGGCCCCGGAAGGTTTCAGGTGCGCGCGCGCAAATTCAAGCGCCAGTTCGATGATATGTTCGACCCTGGCCGCGTCCGTCACCGCCACACCTGACAGGTTGGGTGCCATATCGGACAGGACCAGATCGACTTTTCGCCCTTCCAGCACCTCTTCCACTTGATTCAGGACAGAGTCCTCCCGAAAATCACCCTGGATGAAATGTACATCGGCGATCGGATCCATGGGGAGCATATCCAGTCCAATGATCGTCCCATGTACGCCCCCTCCCTCCTTGCCGGCGAGTTTGTTCCGCACATACTGCGACCAGCTTCCCGGCGTACAACCGAGGTCGACAATTACCTGCCCGGGTTTGACCAGCCTTTCTGCTTCATCGATTTCCTTGAGCTTGTAGACCGCCCTCGCGCGGTACCCCTCCTTCTGCGCGAGCTTCACGTAAGGATCGTTGACATGGTCATGCAACCAGTTTTTATTTAATTTGTTCTTTGCCATTGGCGTAAAATAGACGCTTTCTTTTCATCCGGACGGAGCCAATCCTGGCTCCCATTGTCCGAGACACTTCATAAAAATGCTAAAACTATCTCCCGCCGAACGCAGCGAACTGCGTTCCGAGGCGCATGGGCTCAATCCTGTGGTGATGATCGGCGAAGCCGGCCTGACACCATCCGTACTAAAAGAAATCGATGCCAGCTTGAATGCGCACGGTTTGATCAAAGTACGCGTATTTGGCGACGACCGTGACGCCCGTATTGAGATGTATGAAAACATCTGCGAGAAACTCGGCGCTGCGCCCGTACAACACATCGGTAAATTGCTGGTGATGTACCGACCCAAGAAGGAAGAGGTCAAGGGACGCAACGAAAAACGCGGCAAAGGCTTGCGTGAAGTAACCATCGTCAAGCCAAGTCCGAGCGGCACCAAAAAGCCGACCGTCACAAAAGTCATTCTTAAAGGCAATGAACGGGTGACCGCTGGCGGTAACATCAAACGAGCCAAACCTCGTCAATCGAGCATCAAAAAATCTTCCCTGGGACGCACCCGGTAAATATCGGCACTCGGCGTTATCTTGTATTTACTACAAGTACAACGCCGAGCAAGCTCTGCACCAGGTAAATCGCGCTGGAAATTCCGTGTAACAAAGCGAATCGCGTCCGAGCATCTCCACTCATCACCTCTCCAGGCAAAACGGATTGCCGCAATTCGGCCATGAAGGGTTGCAGCCCGAAGTAGCCGATCAATGTACAGGCGAGCATGCAAATGACCAGTTTCGTCCGCACGCGGCCATTCCGATCATCTGGTGTGTCAGCACTTTTCAGCTTGAACAACAGCAACAGTGCCAACGCGCATGCGACCGACAGCCATGCCTCGATCCGGAACAGGCTGCCTGCGATTGTCCCTGCCAGAGCCCTGTCCGTCAGCGTCGCAAAAAGCGTCGGCGCAACCATATAACCGATCGTCCACAGGCTGCCAACCCATAACGTCACGATGATTGAACGGATGCGTGCCGCGAGCATACTCAATCAAATGTACAGGACTTCGAGCACTTCATATTCCCGAATGCCGGACGGCGCCTGTACTTCGATGACATCGCCCGCATATTTTCCGATCAGCGCACGGGCTATCGGCGAAGTGATCGAAACCTTCTTTTCTTTCAGATCCGCTTCATCTTCGCCCACGATCTGGTAAGTAACCTTTTGCCCTGTCTCGAGGTCTTCAAGATGGACGGTCGACGCGAAAACGACGCGCCCCTCCGCATCGAGCATCGCCGGATCGATGATCTGGGCAGCACTCAGCTTACCCTCCAGATCCGCAATACGTCCTTCAATAAAGCTTTGACGTTCCTTGGCTGCGTCATACTCGGCATTCTCGGACAAGTCTCCCTGCGCGCGGGCTTCGGATATGGCGTTGATCACCGCTGGGCGATCTTTGGTTTTCAAACGGTGCAACTCTGCTTTCATCAGCTCTGCGCCATGCTTGGTAATAGGAACTGTACCCATGTTTTTTATCTGCAAAATGAAAACCACAGAGGCCACAAAACGGCACCGGAAACCGGCACCCCCTGTGACCTCTGTGGCTATGGTTGACTGTCGGATTAGTTTAAGGTGTTATGCAGACCTTGTAAATCATAGACATGCAATTCATCAAGATGCCGCATGCCTTCGACCGCCGCTTCGGCGCCGGCGATCGTCGTGTAAGTCACTGCGCGCGCAGCCAGAGCAGAAGTACGGATTGCGCGGGAATCCGCGATTGCGGAACGCTTTTCCTCCACGGTATTGATGACCAGTGCGACTTCATTGTTCTTGATCATGTCCACTACGTGAGGCCGGCCTTCAGCAACTTTGTTGACTGTCGTGACGGGAATACCTGCCGCGCTGATCGCAGCTGCAGTTCCCTTGGTCGCCACCACGGAAAAGCCGATCTCCACGAGGTCCTTCGCCACCTGCACAGCCCGAGGCTTGTCGCTGTTCTTCACGCTCAGGAATACCTTGCCGGATTTCGGCAATTTGACGCCGGCACCCAATTGTGACTTCACGAACGCTTCGCCGAAGGTTTTGCCAACGCCCATCACTTCGCCGGTCGATTTCATCTCGGGTCCGAGGATGGTATCGACACCCGGGAATTTGACGAATGGGAAAACCGCTTCCTTTACGCTGTAATAGGATGGAACGACCTCGTTCTTGATCCCTTGAGCGTCGAGCGATTGACCGACCATGCAACGGGCGGCAATCTTGGCGAGCTGCAGGCCGGTCGCCTTGGAAACGTAAGGCACGGTACGTGACGCGCGTGGATTCACTTCCAGCACGAAGACAACGTCCTGAGTTACGCCATCGATTTCCTGCTGTTGAATCGCAAACTGCACGTTCATCAAGCCGACCACGTTCAGACCCTTGGCCATCAGCGAAGTCTGGCGTTTCAGTTCGTCGATCGTTTCCTTGGACAAGGAGTACGGCGGCAACGAACAAGCGGAATCCCCGGAGTGAACGCCGGCCTGCTCGATGTGCTCCATCACACCGCCGATGAAAGTGCGCTGACCGTCCGACAGGCAGTCGACGTCGACTTCGATCGCATCGTTGAGGAAACGGTCGAGCAGCACCGGCGAGTCATTGGAAACCTTCACTGCTTCACGCATGTAGCGCTCAAGATCCCGCTGCTCATGGACGATTTCCATTGCGCGTCCACCCAGCACGTAGGACGGCCGCACAACCAGCGGATAACCGATTTCCTGTGCAAGGCGCAATGCATCTTCCTCCGTGCGCGCTGTACGATTCGGCGGCTGGCGCAGGCCGAGATCATGCAACAATTTCTGGAACCGCTCGCGGTCTTCCGCCGCGTCGATCATGTCAGGCGATGTACCGACGATGGGCACGCCGTTGGCTTCCAGGTCGAGAGCCAACTTAAGCGGCGTCTGTCCACCGTACTGCACGATCACGCCGACCGGCTTTTCCTTGTCGACGATCTCAAGCACATCTTCCAATGTGACTGGTTCGAAGTAGAGACGGTCGGAAGTGTCGTAATCGGTCGAGACCGTTTCGGGGTTGCAGTTCACCATGATGGTCTCGTAACCATCCTCACGCATCGCAAGTGCCGCGTGCACACAGCAATAGTCGAACTCGATACCTTGCCCGATCCGGTTCGGTCCGCCGCCCAGAACCATGATCTTCTTACGGTCGCTCGGCTGGGATTCGCATTCTTCGTCATACGTCGAGTACATGTATGCGGTACGGGTAGCGAACTCGGCGGCGCACGTGTCGACGCGTTTGTAGACCGGGCGCACATTCAGCTCGCGGCGCCTTTCACGTACTGCCTTGTCGGTGGTCTTCAGCAGCTTGGCAAGCCGGCGATCGGCAAATCCTTTCTGCTTCAACCGGAAAAGCGTGTCGCGGTCGATTGAATCCAGCGTCTGCTTTTCAAGCCACAATTCGATATCGACGATTTCCTTGATTTGGACGAGGAACCACGGATCGATGTGCGTCAGCTGATGAACCTCTTCCAGCGAAAAACCCTGCGCAAATGCGTCGCCCACGTACCAGATACGCTCCGGCCCGGGCTCGCCCAGCTCTTCCTCGATCGTTTCCCGGTCGGTGGTCTTTTCATTCATGCCGTCGACGCCGACTTCCAGGCCGCGCAGCGCTTTCTGGAACGATTCCTGGAAAGTGCGTCCCATGGCCATCACTTCGCCCACGGACTTCATCTGGGTCGTGAGGTGACTGTCTGCTGCGGGAAATTTTTCGAACGCGAATCTTGGGATCTTGGTGACGACATAATCGATGCTGGGCTCGAACGAAGCCGGGGTCGCACCGCCAGTAATCTCGTTGCGCAGTTCGTCGAGCGTGAACCCGACGGCAAGCTTGGCAGCCACCTTGGCGATCGGAAAGCCGGTCGCCTTGGATGCAAGCGCAGACGAGCGCGATACGCGCGGATTCATTTCGATCACGATCATGCGGCCGTCCGCCGGATTTATGGCGAACTGGACGTTGGAGCCGCCGGTATCGACACCGATTTCGCGAAGCACCGCAAGCGACGCGTTGCGCATGATCTGGTATTCCTTGTCGGTCAGCGTCTGTGCCGGCGCGACGGTGATCGAGTCGCCGGTGTGCACACCCATCGGGTCGAGGTTTTCGATCGAGCAGACGATGATGCAGTTGTCCTTCTTGTCGCGGACAACTTCCATTTCGAATTCTTTCCAGCCGATCAGCGATTCCTCGATCAGCAACTCCGACGTCGGCGACGCTTCAAGTCCGCGCTTGCAGATGGTTTCGAATTCTTCCGCGTTGTAGGCGATCCCGCCGCCGGTGCCGCCCATGGTGAATGATGGACGGATGATGACCGGAAAGCCGAGTTCCTTCTGCACCGCCCATGACTCTTCCATGGTGTGCGATACGCCCGAACGTGCGGAACCGAGACCGATTTTGGTCATCGCTTCCTTGAACTTGGAGCGGTCTTCCGCCTTGTCGATCGCCTCCGGCGATGCACCGATCAGCTCGCAGCCGTATTGCTTGAGTACGCCATGGTTGTGCAGATCGAGGGCGCAGTTCAACGCGGTCTGGCCACCCATCGTCGGCAGGATCGCATCCGGGCGTTCCTTGGCAAGAATCCGCTCGACTGCCTGCCAGGTAATCGGCTCGATGTAAGTCACATCAGCCATCTCCGGATCGGTCATGATCGTGGCCGGGTTGCTGTTGATCAGGATGACGCGATAGCCTTCCTGCCGCAGTGCCTTGCATGCCTGTGCGCCTGAATAATCGAACTCGGCAGCCTGCCCGATGATGATGGGGCCGGCGCCAATGATCAGTATGCTTTTTATGTCTGTGCGCTTAGGCATTTTTCTGTTTCTCCGTCGCCGCCTTTTGGGTTGCGTTTTGCATGAGTTTTATAAAGCGATCAAACAGGGGAGCGACATCCGTTGGGCCAGGCGACGCTTCCGGATGACCCTGGAAGCAGAATGCCGGTTTGTCGGTGCGCTCAAACCCTTGCAGCGAACCATCGAAAAGCGAAACGTGCGTAACCCGGCAATTCGACGGCAGCGATGCCTCATCCACGGCGAAGCCGTGATTCTGCGAGGTGATGATGACTTGTTTGGATTGAACATCCTGCACAGGATGATTGGCGCCATGGTGGCCAAATTTCATCTTGAGCGTTTTTGCGCCGGAAGCCAGCGCCATGATTTGGTGGCCAAGGCAAATGCCGAAAGTCGGAATGCCGCGCTCGATCAGTTCCTTCGATGCCTCGATGGCGTAGTCGCACGGCTCGGGATCCCCGGGACCGTTGGCAAGGAAAATTCCGTCCGGCTTCAGCGCCAGTGCATCTGCAGCGGTGGATTGCGCAGGCAGCACGGTGATCTTGCAGCCGCGCTCCGCGAGCATGCGCAGGATGTTGCGCTTGACGCCGTAGTCGAACGCCACGACATGATATTTCGGTTTGGTTTGCTGGCTGAAGCCCGTGCCGAGCTTCCATTCGGCTTCGGTCCAGACATAAGGCGTCTTGGTCGACACCACCTTGGCCAGGTCCATGCCGGCAAGTCCAGGAAACGACTTCGCCAGTGCAAGCGCTTTTTCAGCGTTTGCCTCGCCGGCGAGAATAGCGCCATTCTGGGCGCCTTTTTCACGCAGGATGCGCGTCAGCTTGCGGGTATCAATGCCTGCGATGCCAACAATCTTCTCGGCTTTCAGGTAATCGGATAGAGTTTGCTTCGACCGGAAATTTGATGTTGTCAGCGGCAAATCCTTGATGATCAAACCGGCGGCATGGATGCGGTCGGCTTCGGCATCTTCATCGTTGACGCCGACATTGCCGATATGGGGATAGGTAAGTGTAACGATTTGACGGCTGTAGCTTGGATCGGTCAGAATTTCCTGGTAACCGGTCATGGCGGTATTGAACACCACCTCGCCGATCGTATGGCCGGGTGCGCCGATTGAAAATCCCTGGAAAATCGACCCGTCTGCAAGCGCAAGGATGGCCGGAACTGTGTGGCCAGGAAAAAAGGGCAGCAAGGGTAACTCCTGATGTGGTTACCGCCGCTGCGCCGCGCCAGAACGAACGTCAACCAACGGGCTTGCGCCTTGCTGTGGTGAGTCTTTTTGGGACGAAATGGAAGGGGTATGCGCTACGGCGGACTAAATTAGATAAACCACGAGAGTATAGCCGAGAACAGACTTCGCGGCAATCCTGGCAACAGGTTTGCCGCGTTGCGAAGTCGCCATTGCAGCGACCCACTTCAGCCTTTTAAACACTCAAAGCCGCTATGCCTGCCTTGGCAATTTGTACATCTTCCGAAGATTTCACTCCTGAAACACCGACCGCACCAAGACATTGGCCATTGATCATGATGGGCACACCTCCTTCAAGCATGCCCTCAAGCCGAGGCGCGGTGATAAAGGAGAAGCGCCCTGTATTGATCATATCTTCGTAAATCTTGGTTTCGCGCCGTCCCAGAGCTGCCGTTCTCGCCTTGGCGGGAGCAATATCTGCGGAAATGGGCGCCGCACCGTCAAGGCGCTGCAACCAGAGCAAATTCCCTCCGTCGTCCACTACGGATATGGTTACCGCCCAATTATTCGCTTTGGCTTCAGCTTCGGAAGCGGCAGCGATTTTCTTTACGTCGTCGAGACTGAGAATTTGTTTGGTTAGCATTCGATGTCCTTAGGTAGAAGGCTGGATTGTACGACAGCGATGTATGCCGTGCATCTAGCCTTTCTTCAACACCAAATCAACCAGCGGCTGAAGTTCAGCCGACAGGGTTCCGATGTATGGCAATACCTGCTCACGCTTCCCCTCCTTAATCCACTGCAATAGTGTCGCAAGATCAGGCGTGGCGGGCGCGGCGTTTTCCGGCGAAGAAGCATTCGCAGTTGGCGGTCGGTAGGTATTGTTCAAAAGCGCGGCCTCCTCATCCTTGCCGACTACCCCAGTCACTGCATGCGCCATACCCATTGCCGCCCTGCGCCGCGCCGTTTCGAGAAGAAATTGAGCCGTTACACTACGGTCGCCCTCATGATCCGCAAGTGTGCCCACACCGCAACTGGCGATCAAGGCCATCGGGCTATCCTTGACCATATTGGCTCCGGCGATGGCACGGCACACGCGTTCTGCGAACAGATGCGCGGAATCAAAGTTGATACTGCCTGTGATGAGCGTGAATTCCGCCTCATTGGTCCTGGCCACGCGATCGGTCTCACGCACAGTCCGTTGCAGAACCTGTCCGATTGCATCAATCACGCTTTGTGGCGGTACCGTCGCGGCACCCTCCAGATTGCTGTGCTTAAAACCGACGCTCACGTTCAGGATGACAAAGTTCTTGCCGTTCTTGAAAGCCGTTTCCAGCATCGTATTGGCTTGCTGAAGTACTGCATCGATCGACGACACAGGCAACGCGGCGTCGGAAGCATTGACACGTGCGAGCGATTCCAGGCTTCGCTCGAAATCATGCTGGGTATTGACAAGCTTGGACAGAATATCAAGGCGGGACAGCAATTGCGCGGTCCCAATCCCTTTGGTGATCAGGTCGGTCGCCCCGGCCGCTTTCGCGCGATCTCGTTCCTCTCTCTCGTCACTACCGGACACCACGACAACAGGAATGCTCCTGATGCGGCTTATCTTGGAATTGCGGATCCGCTGCAGCAGGCCATAGCCATCGAGCTTGGGCATCGTCAGGTCTGTTATCACTACCCGAATACTCGGATCGATTAGCAGCGTCTCCCATGCCTGCTCCCCGTCGAGCGCTTCTCGGAAGTCGAACATGCCTTCAATGTGCTTGATTAACGACGCGCGCACGATGCGCGAATCATCTGCGATCAGCACACGGGGCTTGGCCGGTAAATCTGTCGACGAAAGTATTGTCATTCCAAGGGAGGAAAATGAAATTTTGTTTCCAGCAAGCATACCTGTACGCAATAGATTTTGACAGCTTTACTCGATTCACTTACATTGCAAACGTTACACTGCATCAACAATTCAAAAATGACAATATCTTGCCGTTTCATCCAGCCAACCCATTTCCTTCGCTCCTTGGCGATCGCTGCGGCATTGTTTGCGCCCGTAGCCGCTAATGCTGTCGAGTACGATCCCGAAGAAATCGGCACGATCGCCATCGCTAAGCTTCATGATTTGAAAAACCGGGCATCCGAACTGACGATGCACGCGATGAGCCTGATCGGAATCCGGTACAAGTACGGGGGAAATGCTCCGGAAAGCGGACTGGATTGCAGCGGCTTGGTACGGTATGTATTCAGGGAAGTTTGGGGAACGCAATTGCCCCGCACGTCCGAGGAAATCAGCCGTGTCGGACAGCAGGTCGACAAGCAGGATCTGCAACCGGGGGATTTAGTGTTTTACAACACGCTCAGGCGCGGCTTCTCGCATGTTGGCATTTACCTTGGCGACAACAAATTCGTGCATGCGCCGTCCAGCGGTGGGCAGGTTCGCATCGAAAACATGGAAGTCGGCTACTGGAAAAAGCGCTTTGACGGTGCACGCCGCATTCTTCGCCCGGAAGAAAAATAACATCTCGACGCCGTACCAGCCTCTGGTCTGTTTTCTCTACTGTTCCCGTTTTGCTTTCAGTTTGCGCTGCAGGTCCGGCATCAGCGCGGAGGCAGCCTGCTCACCAGCCAGAATCGCCAGGTTCCGGCCTTGAAAATCATTGCTCTTCATGCCGTTCAGTTTGGGCTGAATCACAATGTCCGCCTCTCTCAATTCGTACTGATTGATGCTTTGACCCATGATGGCAAAAGTCTGCAGCAGGACATCAAGGGTATTTGCTGACGGCTGTCCGCCTGGTTGCGCGGATATGTTGACGGCAATGACAAAATCGGCGCCCATCTGGCGCGCGAAACGGACCGGCACCGGCGACACCAGACCGCCGTCGACATACAGGTTGTCGCCCACTTTCACCGGCTGAAAAACGCCGGGCACAGCCGACGAAGCCCGAACTGCCGCACCGGTATTGCCACGCTGGAAAAGAATCGGTTGACCGCTTTGAAGATCGGTGGCGACGGCGCCGAACGGCATTTTTAGCTTGTCAAGCGGCACATTGCCAACCATCCGATTGACATAGGATTGGAGCGCCTCCCCTTTCAATACACCGGTCGCTGTCGCAAAAAGCGGGACCGACCAATCGGAAATCGCCGCCTCGTCGATTTCCAGCGCCATCTTGTGCAATGCGAAGCCGTTGTTACCGGCGGCGTAGAGTGCCCCCACCAGACTTCCCGCGCTGGTTCCGACAACAATATCCGGCACGATGCCTTGCGATTCCAACGCCTTGATCACGCCGATATGCGCAAATCCCCGGGCTGCGCCGCCGCCGAGAGCTAGTCCGATTTTCACGGGGCGCGGAGAAGCGGGTTGAACCACAGGGATGATCGGTGATGCCGGTTTGCTCGCGCAACCGGCGAGCAAGGAAAGCATGAGGAAAAGGCCGGAAACAAGAGGTCGAACAGCGGACATAGAAACTTTCACAAGACGAACTTCACATTACTTGAATGGCGGAAAAAGCAGCCGATAAAACAGCCGCGATTTTACTTGAAGGAACGAGCGCCAGACCCCAATGAGAATGATTTAGATTTACAAACCAGTTATACTTGCATGATTGAAAATCATTCTCATCAAGGAGCCGTATGAAGCCGACACTCGTCAAGATGCTGGGCATGGCATTCGCCGTGGCCGCTGCCTCTTCCGCACATTCCCAGGAAAATGTTCTGAATCTGTACTCGTCCCGTCATTACCAGACGGATGAGCAGCTCTATTCCAACTTCACCAAGAAAACCGGAATCAAGATTAATCGGATCGAGGCGGAAGACAATCCTCTGCTGGAGCGTCTTCGCAATGAAGGGAAGAACAGCCCGGCCGACGTCATCCTGATGGTGGACGCCGCACGATTGTGGCGCGCCCAGATCGAAGGCATGTTCCAGCCGGTCAAATCGAAGGTGCTCGACAGCCGCATTCCGGACAACCTGCGTGGCAAGGACGATGGCAATGGCGCCGAATGGTACGGCTTCTCCACTCGCGGTCGGGTGATTGTGTACAACAAGGAAACCGTGAAGCCGGAGGATGTAGCGACTTACGAGTCGCTGGCCGACCCGAAGAACAAGGGAAAGGTATGTACGCGCTCTGGCTCCCATCCATACATGCTATCGCTGATCGGCTCCCTGATCGAGCATAACGGCGAAGCGGCAACGGAGAAGTGGGCGCAAGGCATGGTCACGAATTTCGCCCGCCCTCCTCGTGGCGGCGATACCGACCAAATCAAGGGCGTCGCTTCAGGTGAATGCGGCGTCGCGCTGACCAATACCTACTACTATGTCCGGTTGCTGCGCTCGAATAAGCCCGAAGACAAGGCATTGATCAGCAAGGTGGGACTCATCTGGCCTAACCAGAAAACCACCGGCGCGCATATGAACATTTCCGGCGGTGGCGTCGCAAAGAACGCGCCGCATCGTGAAGCCGCGGTTAAATTTCTGGAGTATCTGGCCAGTGACGAAGCGCAAGGCTACTTCGCTAACGGCAACAACGAATGGCCGGTAGTAAAGAGCGCGACAGCCACCAATCCGGAACTGGAATCGCTCGGCAAGTTCAAGGCGGAGAATATATCGATTGCGACGATCGGGAAGAACCAGATCACGGCACAGCGGATCCTCGACCGAGTCGGTTATAAGTAAAACCGGAAGTTGCGGCCATGCCGGGAGAATCGCTCTCCCGGCATTTTCAGCAAACCGATTCCTTCGGAAACCTGACCGTGAAGGTGCTGCCCTTTCCCGGCTGGGATTCAATGGCCAGCACGGCGTCATGGCGGATCAGCACATGCTTGACGATTGCCAGTCCAAGTCCCGTTCCCTGGGTTTCCCTTGACCGGCTCTTGTCCACCCGGTAGAAACGCTCCGTCAGTCTGGAAATATGCTCCTGCCGGATGCCGATGCCGGTATCACGCACGACGAACTGCGGACCCGATGCGGCGTTCTGCCAAATAATGTCAATGCTGCCATTCTCTGGCGTGTAGCGAACCGCATTTGACACTAAGTTACCGAAAGCGCTACGCAGTTCCTCAGTGCTTCCCTTGATGTCAGGACCGTCCACAGTGAGGCTGATCCGGTGCTTGCCGGCAGAGAGCGCCATCCCCTCCTGATGCACCTGCTCCAGCAATGCGGCGATGCCTACCCGCTCCGGCCGCAACGGATACTCGATCGATTCCAACCGTGTCAGCGCCAGCATGTCCTCCACCAGGTTCTGCATGCGCTGCCCCTGCTCGGCCATCAGCTTCAGGTGGGCCATCCTGGTTTGCGGATCGAGATTCGGCTGGCTTGCCGCGATCTCAAGAAAACCGTTGATGACGGTCAGTGGCGTGCGCAGTTCATGGGATGCGTTGGCGATGAAATCCCGCCGCATCATTTCGATGCGCTGGGACTCTGTCGCGTCGTGCGTGACGAGAATCTGGCGGCGGTTTTCGAATGGAATGATGTGGACGATCAGCTTGCGTTCGCGGAAACTCAGCGTCAGCGGCTGATCATATCTGCCGAGGATGATGTAGTCCATGAACTCGGGACTGCGGACGAGGTTGGTGACCCGCCTGCCCTTGTCACGGTCGAGATGCAGGCCAAGATGTTTTTCCACCGCCGGGTTGCACCACTCTAGAAACAGCACGTCGTCCATGATGACGACGCCATCCGGCAGGAGGCTCATTGCCTGGCGAAAGCGGGCGAGCCACTCGGTCAGCTCCGCCTGGT